>CALLLY010000362.1 GCA_938008205.1 uncultured Granulosicoccaceae bacterium | reverse complement strand
CCATATGTACACCACCCAGGTGGCCATGGAAGTACGCATGATTGCACAGGCCTGGGGTCACAACCCCGGAGAGAAAGTACTCGGTGCTCCGCAGCTGTATCTGTTTGAACCTCACCAGACCGAACAGATGGGCTGGAAGCCGGACACTTTTCTGGATATCACCGATGTCTGGGACCAAAAGCGTGCAGCCATAGAATGCATGCAGGGACAACATCACCTGTGGGACTTTTATACCAACGTAGCCGAAAACAGAGGCAACCACTTCAGACGCAACTCCGGCGGGCAAGCCGGCGGACGTGCAGCAAAGTACGCTGAAGGATTTCAGTCAGTATATCCGCGCTGTGTAGACGAACTATAGTTAAGTGGACGTCGGTGTGCATACGTTATAGTAACGGCGCTGACTATCAACATTAGCCAGGCCCATATAGGAAAATAGTTGAATAGTTTACCACCGACGCCATTCATAGGGTGCTCAGCACAGCCAACAAACCTATAGCGGCTTCGGCAGCATCGGTTGTCTGCCACTATCCGTCAGCTTCCAGCAGTTTTGTCCCTCAAACACAGCGGTAGTCAGTGGATTGCCATAACCGGCACCAGAATCCAGATTTACCCGGTTTCCATAGTGTACTGCCATGCTTACCGGTGTGTGTCCATGCACCACCAGATACGGATGTGTGCGCGTGTCTTCGAGAAACTCTGCTCGAATCCATAGCAGGTCATTATTGTCCTGTTGTGCCAGGGGTACACCGGGGCGAATGCCGGCATGCACAAATAGCAAGCCGTCCTGCTCATGGTAAAAGGGTAACGAATCCAGAAAATCTATATGTTCTCGCGGCACCGACGTCCGGGCCCTGCTATGTACATCCTGCATAACATCGTTGTCATCGACAACAACACCATAAGATGCCAATGTCTCGCGACCCCCTATTCTTTCGTGCAACCAGTGAAAGGGGATTCGGATCTGTAGTGGTGTTCGCGGGTGATCTTCCATGAACATGGAGAACATCTGATCATGATTACCGGTTAAGCAGATCCAGTTTTTGTTGCTGGCAATACCCTTCATTAAAAACTCAATCACACCGCGACTGTCAGGGCCGCGATCGATGTAATCACCGATAAACACAACACGATCTTCAGCGCCACCATCTCGTTCAATTTTGCTTATCGCTTCTTCAAGCATACCAAGCTCGCCGTGGATATCACCAACGGCATAGAATCGATCGGTCATCACTTAATCAAACACCTGCTCTTCTTATTCCTGTGTGAAGGAGTCTCATTCATGCTTTTTTGGTGAACCTGGCGGTAATTTTCATCGCTCCTACGCCGGCGACTTTACAATCGATCTCATGATCTTTTGCATCAGTATCAATACGCCCGCACTTTATTTTGGTCCCTACTTTGACCACCGAAGAGGATCCCTTGATTTTGAGATCTTTAATTACCGTGACCGTGTCACCGGTGCTAAGCACATTGCCATTGGCATCGGTCACTGTGCGCTCGGAAATGTCCTCACTATCAACCGACCATTCATGCGCACACTCGGGGCACACATAGTTAATACCATCCACATAGGTATACTGTCCGGAACATTCAGGGCAATTCGGTTCACTCATGTAGTTGCTCTGGCAGATGTAGTGTTGGACGCAGAATGGTACCGCGATTGAGCATGCTGTGCGCTGGTTCTGAGGTAGAGTTGTTTGTAATTATATGCCTGAGCCTCGCTCACGCGTCGAGTTTCCTTGTTTTACCGAACATATTGCCAACAGATTCGACAGCCCTCATTCGATTCGGACTTCGGCAGATAGTGTCAGAAAGCCCGAGGGCGTGAGCGAGTTGTAAAATCAATGGCACTCACGCCACACACCGGAATTCCAACGACAGCAGTACTTCGCGCAACTCCAGCAGTTTTCGTTGGTCACAAGCTTGTAACTCGCGGCACCTATGCCGATCAGTCTCAGATATTTTTATCGCAATAGCAGCTAAAATAACATTTACTCCCTGGACTCTGACAACCAAATCGTCGACAGCACCCCGCTCAATGATAAAAATCAAAAACCCAATAAGCAGGTTCTGCTTCATCACTACAGTACTGGCTGTGGTGTCCGCCTGCACAATTGAGCCAGACTATGGCGATCCACCGGACCTGACCCGGTTTGATGACACACCAACCGGCGACTGCACTCGCTATGATCAATCCACCTTGTATCGCAGCAGAGCCTCTACACAAATTGTTTATCCACAGTCGGACTGGATCAGCACGGTGGAAAACGCGCAGCCTGGTACCGAGATATTGTTTGATGATGGTGACTATACAATCGATCAATACGCGGTGCGGCTGCGATCCGATATCACTCTGCGCAGCCTGAACAACAATCCCTCCAACGTTAGAATCTCTGGCATGGGTTACCAGCAAGACTCTGAAGGGTTTATGGTGCTGGGCAACAACATTACGCTTGCCGATCTTTCCATCCGCAATATCCGCAATCACGCAGTTTCGGTTAACCCTGACTCCGGAGCCTCGCAAGGGCTGCAGCTTTATAACCTGAATATTGCTGACATTGGCACCCAACATATCAAAGTGAACCCGGGTGGTGCCCGCAACGGGCTGATCGCATGTTCTTCGATTGGCTACAGTGAAGGCGGCGCCATAGGGGATTACAATGGCGCGGTTGACCTGCACGGCACCATAGACTGGACAGTGCGGGACAATTATATCTACAACATCACCGGTGATGGCAGCGGTTGTATTATTGATGAAAGCTGTGGACAGTACATTAGCGCACCGGCCATCCTTGCATGGAATGGCGCGCAGGGTACTCGTATTATCGGCAACACTATCGTAGACAGCTTTCGAAACATCGCACTGGGCATTGGCACACCACATAACGGTGGCAACATCCTGCATAACCGGATACGACAATCGTTACCCGGAGATGCCGGCATAGAGCTCTTTGGTGCCAGTGATGTTGTCGTGGAATTCAACACGGTGCAGTTGTCGGGCGGCTATCCTGGTGCGATTGAGTTCCGCCAGTCCAGCGGACTGAATATTAGCAACAACTGGTTATCGCGCAGACCGTGGAATCGCGGTGGTAACCGCGAAATCGTACTCTCTGGCAATGCTTATCGCGTAACAGACTCGGTTCACTTACCGATAAACTAAGCCGCTTTTGTTGGCCTGTTGTTTAAACTTGATTGGTTTACGCACTATTTACCTTTGAAATCCGGTTTACGCTTTTCCATAAATGCGTTGCGACCCTCGACGTAGTCCTCAGACGCAAAACAGGCAGCCACCATTTCATCACAGCCTGCCAGGTTGCGTGCTGAAGGATCAGGCTGTAATACCTGGGTGGATATATATTTCATTGCACGTACTGTGAGCGGCGCATTACCGGCAATGGTTTCGGCTAGTTCTGCTACGCGTTGTGCGAGTGCGTCTTCACTTACGACTTCCTGAATTAAGCCGGAATGAAGTGCTGCTTCGGCATCAATCGCCTTGGCAGTAAACATCATCTTTTTAGCTGCAGCAGCACCAACGGCGTTGATTAGACGGCGTACCGCATCGTACGGGTATCCGAGCGCCAGTTTGGCAGCAGGCATCGCAAACCGTGATTTGCCGGATGCAATACGAAAGTCTGTGCAGCAGGCCAGATTAAGCCCGCCACCAAGACAATGACCGTCGATCATAGCGATAGTCGGTTTCGGGTAGTTCTCAACCGTGTCGTAAACCACTTTGAGCCGACTGTTGTAGTGTTCTGTAGCCTCGCGGGAGCCGCGCTCTTTTTCGAACTTTGAGATGTCAGCACCTGATACGAACGCCTTGCCACCGGCGCCTGACAAAATCACGATACGTACCTTATCGTCATTGGCAAAAGCTGCAAGCGCCATCTCTACGGCATCCCACATTTCCAGTGACACAGCGTTATAGCGTTCCGGATTATTAAAAATAATATGGCCTGCTGCACCATCGACATGAGCTAGAATTTTGTCAGTTGGCAACGAGAGTTCGGTAGACATTAGCAGGGTTCCCAATGTAATTTATGACAGAGTCTTGCGACGGAGCGTCATGGTTAAGTGTTAGTGTGCGATGCTTGATGTGCTTTTAAAATTTGCGGCGACGCAATCTGATCTGAAATATGGATATCCCAAACCGCAGCACCGTCTGAAGACAAAAACTCGTTCAGGCTGTTCTTAATAGAATCAACCGATGTGATAGTTTCTCCAGCCAATCCAAAACCGCGAGCAATACCCGCAAAATCAGGACGACCAAACACAGAACCGGCTTCAGATACACCATCAGCACGCAGTTTGTGTACCTCTGACCCGTATGCGCCATCATTCAGAACAATAATTAGAATGTTCATGTGGTGACGACACATAGTTTCAAGTTCTTGTATGTGCATCAGCGCCGAGCCATCACCATCAATCAGAATCACAGGGCGCTGCGGATGGGCCACAGCAACACCCATCGCAAACGAGGTACCGTTACCTATTGCACCAAAGTCCCTGATAACTGTGTAGTGACTTTGCGGGTGATGATTCATTTGTGCAGTATAGTAAGCGCTGTGGCCTGAGGTATTCACAATGTGACAATGATGCGGAATACTTTCAGCAAGCTTGCCGACCACCGCCATCGGATGCAACGCGCCATCCGGTGTGCTGTGGTGATCAGGTAATGTGAGCGCTGTTTTCGTACGGTTGCGCATCGCTTCAGTACGCCATGCCTCACGTAGAACAACTTTCTGTTGCAGGGCCTGCAGTGCTGCACTCGCATCCGCCGTAATCATCAGATCGGATGCCCTGCGCCCCTGCACTATTTCCTGTGGGTCAAGATCAATATGGATAACCCTGGCATCAGGTGTGAGCTTACCGCCATCAAAAGTATGTGACGCCAGCCTTGCACCAACTCCTATAACAAGATCAGACTCGGCAAAGATCGCCTTCGCACCTTCGGTGGCAAAACCACCGGCAACCCCCAGGCAGAACGGTTGATCATGGAATAGCCCTTTAGCAGGAAGCGTTGTTGCCAGACAGGCCCCGCATTGTTGCGCCAATGTGATACACGCAGACCTTGCGCTGTCAGACGTTGCTCCTAAACCCGCCAGCAATACCGGACGCTGGGCCTCATTGATCAATGCTGCCGCCTGTTCGATCAGGAGTAAGTCAGGCGCAGGTGCAACACTGTTTGTTATGTCGGTACCGGCAGCTGGAGTTTCAATCTCACCTTCGTATTCGTGTTGCTGCAGGTCAAACGGTACACCTAAAACTATTGGCTGCTGATGGGTTCTGGCATCGGCAAAGGCCTGATAGATTTCGGCAATCATGGATGTTGGGTCGTGTAGCGCGCGATACTCCGCACCACAGGCCTGCACAAAAG
>CALLLY010000361.1 GCA_938008205.1 uncultured Granulosicoccaceae bacterium | reverse complement strand
TGCTGGTGCTATCAGCGCTGGTACGGCGCAGGCTCAGCAGCAGTTTATATCTATCGGTACCGGTGGTGTCACTGGTGTTTACTACCCTACCGGTGGTGCAATTTGTCGCCTGGTAAACAAAAACCGCAAAGAGCACGGAATTCGTTGCTCTGCAGAGTCTACCGGTGGTTCGATCTATAATATCAACACTATTAAGGCGGGTGAGCTTGAGTTTGGTGTTGCGCAATCAGACTGGCAGTTCCATGCATACAACGGAACATCCAAGTTTGAAGATCAGGGCAAATTCGAAAACCTGCGAGCTGTGTTTTCAGTTCACCCCGAGCCTGTGACCATTCTTGCCCGCGCTGATGCCGGTATTGACAACATCACCGATATCAAAGGCAAGCGTCTGAATATCGGTAACCCTGGTTCTGGTACACGTGGTACCTGGGAAGTCATTGAAGAAGCGCTTGGCTGGGAACGCAGTGATCTGAAACTGGCGTCTGAAATGAAATCTGCAGAAACCGGTCAGGCACTTTGTGATGGCAAGATCGACGCTTACTTCTGGTTGGTTGGTCATCCATCAGCACTGACTCAGGAATCACTGGCAACTTGTGATGCCAAACTGGTTAACGCCACGGGTGATGAGATCGCCAAGCTGGTTGCAGACAATCCTTACTACCGTTCTGCAAAGATTCCAGCCGGCATGTACAACAACGACAGCGACATTGAAACTTTTGGTGTAGGTGCGACTTTCGTATCAAGCGCTGACGTCCCTGAAGAAGTTGTCTATGTTGTGGTTAAGGCGGTATTCGAGAACTTTGATTCGTTCAAGAAACTGCATCCTGCTTTCGGTAACTTGTCCGAAGCTGAAATGATCACTGACTCTCTGTCAGCACCACTGCACGATGGTGCGGTTAAGTACTACAAAGAACGCGGCTGGATGTAAGACCGCGCAGGCGGGTAAACGGGTGAGTGTTGCAATCGCCAGACTTTCCAGATTTAACCTGCTAATGCACTAATGAAAATGGCCTGGTAATCCCGGGCCATTTTTTTATCAGAACCACTACTGGGGGAATACGAATGGCTAAGAGCGGCCCTGATGACATTCAGGATTTCGTAGCGGAAATTGATACAGGAGGGAGAAACCCACCCGGGTTTGTTGGAAAGTTAATCGCAACCATTGCGTTTATATGGGCAGTGTTTCAGTTGTACATCGCATCTAACGTACCGTTTTGGCTTTCTGAGGTCACCAGTATGAGTTGGGTAGTTACCAACTCTAACGCACGTCTTATTCATTTGGCATTCGGCTTTGTATTAGCCGCATTGGCCTATCCTTTATTTAAATCCAGCTCGCGCGAACATGTGCCGTGGTACGACTGGGTGCTTGCGGCTTTGGGTGCTGGTTGCTGTTTATATATCGTTTTTCTGCGGGAATCGATTGCGGTTCGAGCGGGCTTGCCGACGACTGGTGACCTGATCGCGTCTACCATCGGCTTGTTAGTATTGGCGGTAGCGGTTTATAGAACCCTTGGACTGCCGTTGTTAATCGTTGCCAGTGTGTTTGTCGCCTATGTGTTCTTTGGTGATTCACAGGCATTACCGGAAACCATTCAATGGAAAGGCGCGTCATACGGTAAAGCCATGTGGCACTACTGGATGCAGAACGAAGGGGTGTTCGGAGTTGCCCTGGGGGTTTCCGCATCATTGATTTTCCTGTTTGTGCTCTTTGGTTCTATTCTTGAAAAGGCGGGCGCCGGTAACTTCTTTATAAAAATTGCGTTTGCCTTGCTTGGCCATCTGAAAGGCGGGCCGGCCAAAGCAGCGGTGGTTGCTTCTGCCATGAGTGGTTTGTATTCAGGTTCTTCGATTGCGAATACGGTCACCACCGGTACCTTTACTATCCCGCTTATGAAGCGCACCGGTTTCTCTGCTGAAAAAGCAGGGGCGGTAGAGGTAGCTTCTTCAACCAATGGCCAGCTGACTCCACCGGTAATGGGCGCTGCAGCATTCTTGATTTCAGAATTTACCGGTATCAGCTATACCGAGATTATTAAACACGCGCTGGTTCCGGCACTGGTGTCGTATATTGCGCTCGTATATATCGTGCACCTTGAGGCCTGCAAAATGGACCTTCAGGGGCTGCCCAAGCACCCGTCAACAAAAACCTTTGCCAATAAACTAATTGGTTTCCTCAGTGGTTTTATCGGCATTGCCCTGTTGGGTATAGCGGTGTACTACGGCCTGGGCTGGATAAAGACAGTCATGCCTGAAAAGTCATTTGTTGCAGTGGTTGCACTGTGTACCGTCGCATACCTGATTTTACTTTTTCTGGCATCCCGTCACCCGGATCTGGTGGTTGATGAACCGGATGCACCGATAACAGAATTGCCTCACGCGGGTGCCACTGCAATTACCGGCCTGTATTACATACTGCCTATCGTTATTCTTATCTGGTGCATTATTGTCGAGCGGTTGTCACCGGGGCTGTCGGCGTTCTGGGCAACCATTGCCATGATCATCGTTACCCTGACTCAGCATCCGATCAAGGCTTTGTTCCGCGGGCAGGGCAGTCAAATTGCCCCCGGCTTTGCCCGAGGCATGGAGCAATGGATTGACGGGATGATTTCAGGTTCACGCAACATGATTGGTATTGCGATTGCCACAGGGGCTGCCGGTCTAATTGTCGGCACAATCTCGTTAACCGGTGCGCATCAGGTGATTGGTGAGTTTGTTGAGTTTCTGGCTGGTGGCAACCTGATGGTAATGCTGATTCTGGTCGCTGTGATGAGTCTGATTCTCGGTATGGGATTACCGACCACAGCAAACTATATTGTTGTCTCAAGCTTAATGGCGCCGGTGATTATTGCACTTGGCGCAAAGAGTGGATTGATCGTGCCGCTGATTGCTGTGCATCTGTTTGTTTTTTACTTTGGTATTCTGGCGGACGACACACCTCCTGTGGGTCTGGCGGCTACCGCTGCAGCGGCGATAGGTAAAGCAGATCCGATCAAAACCGGTATACAGGGTTTTGCCTATGACATCAGAACCGCGTTGTTGCCATTCCTGTTTATCTTTAATACCGAGTTGTTGTTAATAGATGTCAGCTGGTACAAGGCGATATTCATATTTGTGATTGCAGTTATCGCGATGATGTTGTTCGCGGCGGCAACACAGGGCTGGTTCTTAACCAAAAACCGGATTTGGGAATCCGCCGCGTTATTGTTGGTGGCATTCACTTTATTCAGGCCTGGCTATTGGCTCGACCGAGTGCAACCTCCTTACGTTTCCGAAGAAGGCAGCAAGGTTTACGAAGTGGTTGGTGATGTTACGCCCAACGGCACCGCAACTTTCGTGGTGAGTGGTCCAAACTTCAACAGTGGTGAGATTGATCAGACCACCTTGTTAGTGCCGCTTGGTTCGCCAAAGGAAGCGGCCGACAGGCTGAGAGAGGCCGGTCTGGATGTGCGGTTGGAAAACGGCATGGCGATCGTTGATGAGCCAATGGTCGGCACACCGTTTTTCGAGAATATCGGAAACCTGTTTGACTTCTACGCAGATGATCCCGTGCAGATCTCCGAGATCAAAAAGCCATCCGAACGCATGCCCAAGGAAATATTCTATCTGCCGGCATTGCTGTTGTTAGGGTTGGTGTACTGGCTGCAGAGCAGGCGCAGGGCGGTAGTCGCTTAAGTGGTTGAGCAACACGCTCCAAATTGGAGGGTGTTGTAAAAGCCTGTGTTTGAAGTGATTCTCAGGATGCCCGAACGTCAGCGAGTTGAAATTCCGTGGTTAGCCTCGCTCACGCGTCGGGTTTCCTGATAAACCGAACACCACCTGCATTCCCAACACTCGGTTATTGGTCGATCAGCAACATTCACTTACACTAGTGGTTCTCAACACAGCGCAGCCAGAGAATCGATGAACAATACCGACCATCTGCAAGAGATTCGAGACGCCGTCCGTGCCCTGTGCAACAGCTATGGCGAAGACTACTGGCGCGAGCTCGACAGCGTCGGGGGTTACCCGACGGAGTTTGTGAAAGAGATTACAGCCTCAGGCTTTTTGGGCTGCCTGATCCCCGAG
>CALLLY010000360.1 GCA_938008205.1 uncultured Granulosicoccaceae bacterium | reverse complement strand
CCGTCAGGAATTAACTAAAATCAAATCGAGCAGCGGTCGATTCTTCGCTTCCCACCGGTATTCATCATGGATGAGCTGGCTCGAAGCCCTTGAAAGGCTTTGATACATCTGAGGATCGTTAACCAGATCATCGATGCGCTGAGCAAAGCGATCCGGTGTATCAGCAATCAGAAAATGTTCATCGCCCTGACCGTCTATTCCTTCAGCGCCTAGTGGCGTCGTAACGACTGGAAGCCCGCAAGCAAACGCTTGTAGAATTTTATTCTGCACACCTCTGGCAATTTGGAATGGGGCAACAAAGACATCAGCCTCGTGGTAGTACGGCAACATATCATCCACATAACCCGTGACATCGACGTTTTTGTAGCTCTCAAGATCAAGAACTCGCTGGCTGGGCTTCATACCAGCAACAATCAATCTGGCATCGGGATATTTTTCTACCACCTGGTCCCAGACATTATCAACAAACCAGCATATCGCGCTTTCATTGGGCAGGTAGTCCATTACCCCGGTAAACAACAGTGTTAAAGGTTCTTTGTAACCAATACTCTGCGGAAGATAAAAATCGGATAAATCCACCCCGTTCCCTATCACCTGCAAATTCCCGCCTACGCTGTTGTGCTTGGTGCAAAACAAATCGGCCTCTGCCTGAGATACGAACAGGCAATGATCAACTAATCGCTGTACTTTCTTTTCGTAGTTACCCAGAACACGTGCTTCGTAGCGATAAATGAATGACATCGGAAGCTTGGAAACCTCACTGAAACGCTGCCATTTGTCCGAGTCCAAATCCATAAAATCGACAAAAACTCTGCATTTTGAACTTCGATTTTCAGCAACCAGAGCGTATTCAGCCATCGCAGAGCTCGTGCAATACAGCACATCAGCCTCATGCTCTGCGAGGTGGGCGTTTAGTTTGTTTTGTAATTCCCTGAAGTGAAACTTTGCCACACTGAGAGAGCGACCGGTGATCAAGCCTTTAAGCAGTCGCAGCCACCCTTTTCCGGAGTGACTGGCAATCACTTTCAAGGAAGTTTTAGCAGCATACTGCTCGACCAGTGTTTCGTCTTCCGGCTCATGCATCGGACAAAACAAGGTCACTTCACAACCCGCCTCACGCATTGACTCGAGTTGATGGTAGGTCCGTATTTTTTCGCCCTTGATCGGCGGGTACGGCACTCTATGGCTTAACACCACAATTTTCACGAAAAATTATCCGACTGATGGTTAGGAATTGTTGCTACACATGCCAACAATAGGACTATGGATCGGGCATGCGGGGAGGCAGCGAACGCAAACTTGTCCGAGCCGCTCAGTATAGCAATCATTGGCACCCACTAATCATTTACTGTTGTTAAAATTCAAACTAAAGCACGCTGTGTAAGCTAATTTTACGATCCTGGATCAATATCGCTGTTTGAAAAGGTTGGCGAGAATACTGCGTTGAGAGCCACGCACCGTTCTCGTTTGTCAGCAAGGCATTTTAACCAGGTGCTTTCCCAACAAGGTCACAGACTCAATAACCATGCAAGAAGTCGCTGTTTTCGACATAAAGGCCGAAATAAAAAAAAATCTCAGGAAAGATCCGCAGAGTGTTGCGGCAGCACTGCAAAAACATGTGCCAGATTCTGACAAATTACGGGCAGCGAACGAAAAGCTTGACCAAATACAACAGTTTTTGCAGGAACAATCAGACAAAGACAATCAGAGAAAGTCTTTGTCACGCGAAATCGGCCCGGCAAAGAGAAACAATCTCGACTGTCAGGAACTGATCACACAGGTTTCAGAACTCAGCACACAAATAAAAGAGATCGAAGCAAAACGCAATATCGCGATCGAAGAAATCGAGGCACTGGTCGCCTCTGGTAGCACGATTACACAGAACGCCAAATTATCACCGTGTCATTTTATCGGCACATCGGTGCCTGCCAGTGCCAGCGAAAGTGATCTGTCAGTTGCCGTAGAGGACAATACAAAAGACTGGCAGGAATTTGTTGACTCCTGCGAACATGCGACGGTGTACCACGACGCCAGGTGGCACGCACTGATACAACGAAATTTCGCACACCTTACTTATGCAATTGTATGTCGGTCGAAGGGCGGCACTGTTGAAGGGGTGCTGCCGCTGACGCATATGAGCAGCCGAATCTTTGGCTCTTTTTCCATCTCCGTACCTTACTTCAACTATGGCGGTCCATTGGCGACATCGCTGGCAGCAGAAGAAAAACTTATGCAATTCGCAGCTGAATTGTCTGAGAATGTCGGATGTAGTCATATGGAAATACGCGAAACTTCACTGCGAGAGAACTGGCCATCATCGCAAAAGAAAGTCAGTATGGTTCTTACATTGCCCGATAATGACGCAACACTGGACAATCGGCTGGGTTCAAAACTCAGAGCACAGGTGAAGCGGGCTGGCAGCCACAATATGAATACAGTGACGGGAAGTTCCGAGTTGCTGAACGATTTCTATGAAGTGTACAGTCGTAACATGCGAGATCTGGGCACTCCAGCTTATGGTAAAAGCTTTTTTGCAGACATTCTGACTACTTTTTCTAAAGAATCATTCATCACCGTTGTCAGGAAAGAAGGCAAACCTATGGCCGCAGGCTTTCTGATTGGATTCAACGACAAGCTCGAAATTCCATGGGCATCATCGGTGAGAAAACATAACCACCTGGGCGCAAATATGTTGCTCTATCGGACCATTCTTACCGAAGCTATTGCTCGTGGTTTTGAATTTTTC
>CALLLY010000359.1 GCA_938008205.1 uncultured Granulosicoccaceae bacterium | reverse complement strand
TGGCGATTTGGAGGGAATCGAACCACATTGCTGAAACACCAGCCCGAATGCCTTTATGAATGCGCTTCAACTATGGCTTGAACAATACGGACTTGAGAGTTTGTATCCGCTGCTATCGCAGCACGATATAGATCTCGACATTATTACCGAATTGTCTGAAGCAAATCTTGAAGCGCTGGGCTTGACTCTTGGCAAGCGCAAACGGCTGATGCGTGCCATCGCCGCACTTCAAGCCGACAATACTGCTCCTGCACCTGAACCAACAGCCAGCTCGGTGGTGCAAAACAACCCTGCCAGCTACGAAAGCAATCCGCAGCGGCGTCAACTGACGGTGCTGTTCTGCGATCTGGTCGGTTCCACTGAATTATCTCAAAAGCTCGATCTTGAAGACTTGCGCGATGCGCTGATGGATTATCAATCCACTGTCAGTAGCCTGTTTAAAGATAGCCGAGGGTTTATTGCCAGATACATGGGTGACGGAGTGCTGGTGTACTTCGGGTATCCGGCCGCACTGGAAGACGATGCGCTGAGTGCTGTGAGTGCCGCACAACAAATACTCGAAACGTTTCAGCATTCACCGCGATTTGTGAAGGCCGGTTTTAAAGTGCGTATCGGCATCGCCACCGGTCTGGTGCTCGCTGGAGAAATCGTCGGTTCCGGTGCATCTGAAGAGCATACAGTTTTAGGTCGAACTCCCAATCTCGCAGCACGACTACAGGGAGTGGCCGGTCCGAATCAAATGGTAGTAGATGACCAGACCTGGTTATTGATTCGCAGGCGCTACACAGCCAATAAGCTGGATAACCTGACTTTGAAGGGGTTTGATGGTTTCTTAACAGCTTATGAAATTCCCGTACAACAGCCACGCTCGCAATTTACTCAGCCTGAAGACTACAAACTTATTGACCGTAAGCATGAGTTTCACGAGCTGCAGATGGCATGGCACGACGTCTGTCAGGGGAAAAGAAGGACTGTATTGCTGAATGGCGAGCCGGGAATCGGCAAGTCAAGATTGATTCGCGAGTTTGGTAATTTACTAAGTAACAAACGACCAGGAAGTCAGCCGGGGCGATTTGTTCAGTGGATGTGTTCTCCTCATTCCAGCAATTCAGCGTTCTTTACCGTCATTCAGTATTTGCAGGAGGTTTGCGGGTTTGCGGCAAATGACGCAGATAGGGTTAAGCGGGATAAGATCATCGAAACGGCAGACGTTCTGGGTCTTACTGAAGAGGATGCTGAACGGTTAACGCAGGTATTATCAATCGCCGAACCAGAGTCCGGCAATGCCACCAGTACACCGCGTGAACGACGCGAAGAACTCATAAACCTGCTTATCGAAATGTTTTTGCGGTTCGCAAAGCAGCAACCTACAACGCTGGTTGTTGAAGATATTCATGCTATTGACCCGTCGACGCTTGAGTTTCTGCAAACGCTGATGTCCACAAGCGAAGAATCGGCCTTGATGTTGTTATTCAGTTGTCGCCCTGAATTTGACGTATCAGCGTTTTCTTCGTTCGATATAAAAGAGCTGCCACTCAGCCCGCTTGACAATAACGATTGCTCCGATCTGATTCTGGAGCTTGGCAAGTTCCCCAGCTCATTGATGCAGGAAATACTAAAGAAGGCAGACGGGGTTCCGCTCTATGTTGAGGAAATTACTCGTGCATTTTTTGACGCGGCCAGGCAAACGCTGGCGTCTGGATCAAATACCGATGGAATACCGTCAACGCTGCAAAGCCTGTTACTTGCCAAGCTGGATCGATTAGGTCCGGCGCGCGAATTGGCGCAAATGGCAGCAGTGGTTGGAGATGAAATCGATATAGTGTTACTGCGTGCGCTATCAGAAAAAAGTGATCGAATGCTGCAGCATGATCTGGAGTTATTAAACGCTGCGGGAGTATTGGTTAACGGCGTTGGTGCAAAAAAAAATCAGTTTCGTTTCAGGCATACGCTGTTTCAGGAAGTCGCTTATCAAACCCTGTTACGGGATGATCGAAAACGGTTGCATCTTAAAGTTGGCGAAAGTATTCGAGATGAACAACCCGAACTTGCTGCCAGTCAACCGGAGCGTGTTGCACGCCACTTTACCGCTGCTCGGTCTCTGGAACAGGCGATCAGGTATTGGCATCTGGCGGCAACTCGTGCCTCTGCTATGTCTGCGAACGATGAGTGTTTTTCGTACATTGAGGCAGCAAAGCCGTTGCTTGCGGATCTGGATAGTGAGTCACAACGCGATTACTATGAGCTTGAGCTGAACATTGTGCATGCCAGTGTACTACGTGGAACTGCCGGCCCTGCCGGTGATCTGATTGCCGGTATCTATGAGCGTTCTCTGGTTCTATGTGAGTCTACCGGGCAAAAAGACAAACTGGTTGCACCGCTCAACGGTCTGTACATTTACAATCTATTGCGTACCCATTACGCAAAGGCTAAGGAATTCGCCAATCGGTTGTTAAGCCTTGCCAATGAGTCGGGTGATGTCACCAGTCGCATGGCGGGCCACCGAGCGCTGGGTGCGGTGAGCTTTAACACCGGGGAACTGGACCGCGCCAGTGAACACCTGCAAAAATCCAGACAACTCTATGATCCGGAAATACATGACACCAGTGCGATTACCATAGGAGCGGATCATCTACAGGTAGCAACCAGTTTTTACTGTGTGACTATCAGTATTCAGGGGCGTCCGCAGACTGCACTGGCATTGCATGTTGATGAATTAAAAAGGGCTGAGACACTTGCACATGCGCATAATACCGCGCAGTTGCTTGTATTCCTTACATTTCATTCGTCAATTAGTGCCAGGTCTGAAACAGCGTATTACTGTCAGAAGTTGTATGAGATCGCTGACGAGTTTAATTTTCCGATGATGATGGCGTCTGCGCAGTTTTTTCGTGGCTCCCTGAAACTATATGCAGGGGACTTTAAGCTTGCTTATGAGCAGATGAAGTCGGCCTTTGAGCTTTACCAGTCGACGGGTACATTGAATTACTTGCCGTACTTTAAAATGAGAACGGCAGAAGCTTGTCTGGCGCTGGGCGAGTTTGATCAAGCAAAAACCTATTTGAGTGAATCCGAAAGTGTGCTTGAAAGTACAGGTGAATGCTGGTGTTTAGCCGAGCTGTACCGACTATGGGGTGAGTATGAAAAGCTGGCTAATCACGATAGTGAATCGGCGCAGCGGTACTTTGACAAGGCAGTGTCTGATGCCCGGGATCGTGGCGCAATGCTATGGCTTTTACGAGCATTGCAGTCAAAAATTGCTATCGCCGTTTCATCTGATGCAAAGTTAGAGGCACAAGCACAGCTGGATGATTTGATCGTTGCCTGGCCAGAGCTAAAAAGTACGTTTCAAGCGCCGTTAGTCGTTGATACGTAGTTCTCTGACATGAAATGATGTGTAATTGGAATGCACATAGTAGTTGATTAGTGTTCTATGAGACTACCACTTGCAGCCCTCAGTGCACCAATTTACCGGCGGCCTGATAAGCAACGTTGCGAGTGGGCTCCGTAAAGCCCCGTGCTTCTATCTCCTGCAGCAACAATGCTGCAGTGTCCTTTTGCTTTAGCTTTACTGCAGCATCAACCAATATCTGATGAAACAGGTCCTGTTGAGCATGGCTGCCGCCCATTTGCCAGAAATGGTTTCTCGCAGGCAGCATGGCTTCAAGAGTCTGCTGGTAGTCGCCTTTTCGATGTGCCACTGCACCGATGGCTGCCGGAATTGCAGCATCCGCATAACGCTTGGCCAGGGTGTGGTTGTTACTTTGCGCAAATGACTGCATGTTTGCTATCAGCTTGGCACACAGCTCAAATTGTCCGGTTGCTGCGAAAATAACAGCATAGTGTGCACTGGTAAATGTACTGTTCATATCATCGATCCGTCGGGCAGCTAACTCGGCCATTTCCTGCCAGCGATTACCTGTGGACACACCAGCATGCTCCAGTCTCCAGAGCATTGACGAGCCGTTTTGCATATCGATATAAAGATCGGGCATGGCAACCATCAGTGCATCGCTTCTATTGCGGACCCAGCGATCATAGTGTTCCAGTACCGCGTCGTGCTCTTTGCGCTCCAGGTGAAACAGACACTGATGCCACCAGATATGAAACTTCATTTGGTTCGTGTTAGACCAGTTATCCTGTTTGCTGGAAAGCCATTCCAGTCCTTCGCGATGTCTGCCTTGCATGAGGAACACATGTGCCACTGCGTGCGCACCCCAGATATTGGTACTTCGCAGCGCCACAGATTGCTTTCCGGCTTTTTCAGCTTCGAGGAATTGATTGGTTTCTTCCAGATCAAAAGCACGAACACTAAGGTATTCGGAATAACCGGGGATGTTTTCGTTCCAGTGCGGCATTGCCATATCAGATAGTCTGTTCGAGTGTTGCATTTCCCCAAGCCAGAACAATTCACCTTGCGCGAGGTTAAGAGCGAGCAGATCGGTAGGGTGGTCATTCAAAATATTTTCATAACAAGCAACCATGGCAAACAGGTCGCCGTTGCAGGCGCATTCCAGAGCGTCCACGTATTGTTGCTCTCGACGAGTGCTATGGCTGTAGGCAACTTTGGCCTGGGTCAGAGCACTTTGCATATTTGCTTTGAGATTTGCGTTTCGCGCACCATGCAGCATCAGACCGAAGGTCGCCTGCGCCATGGTGAATTGCGGATCTGAGTCAATAGATTTCTGCAGCACCGGAACCACGTCTACCTGGCGCTGTGTGAACATGTCGATAGCGGTGCTGAAGTCGGCCGCTGCTTCTTTACTGTCCGTAGTGAGTGAATGGCCACGAATGTCGGTATGCATGTTAGCTCCGTAGAAATTGTCAGCGGGGAGGTTTACTTTATAACCTTTTGCATCTGACGTGGCTAAATATTCTGTGCAATCCGCCACTGAACCCGGCACGGGTCAGAGAGTATAAATTCACGCATACCCCAGGGTTGCTCGATGAGATCTGAAATTTCAACATGATATTTTTCAGCAATGCGATTATCTGTGATATGGGTATGCCAGTGGCTGACGTCTTCAACCAGCAGATGCATCATTAAATGGTTGGGCATATTGCTGCCTTCACAATCTTGTAGCAGGAAACTGCAGTTGTTGTGGTAGAAATAGGCGATACCACCACCATCGGATGCCTTGGTGAATCCGATATCGCGGTAGAATTCTTTGCTCAGTGAAAATTGATTTGATGGTACAAAAGCCTTGATTTCTACACTCGCCAGATTAGTTTCCTTTCCCTCGGATTGTTCCAATTGTTTGTTTCTGGTTTCGATATCCAGGAGCTGGCGTACAACCCGAGTGAGTTGAGTGGCTTGTGTATATTTTTCGCCGTAGTGGAGGTTAAATCCATAGTCGAAATCAGCCGGGTTATTGCCCTGGTTGTGCTGCATGATGGTTTCAATCTTGTCGAATGCCTTGGCATACTTTGCTTCAGTGGTGGCGGCTTGTTCATACTCGTCCCACAACCGGGTAAATTCAGATATCAATGAATCGGGAAGGTTGATCAGTAATGACTGAAAGTCGGCTCGTTCGTTAACAGCTTTGTTTGCTGTTTGGGCAGGTGCTGGAATGTCACCGTGCACCACTTCACCAAGGTCGTGCAGGATGCACATCTTCAGCAAGTTGAGTATATCTGTGTTTTCGCACAGGTCTGCAAAAGCCAGTACCAACAGAGTCAGCCGCCAACTGTGCTCGGCCACACTTTCCGTTTTGCCACTGCTTGTATAGGCGCTTCGAAGTGTGTCTTTGAGAGGTTCGGCCTTGCGAATAAAATCAAGCCTTGCCTGTAGATCCAGTTCATTCATCGGTCAGGAAATCTCCAGAGCCACAGGACAATGGTCGGAACCTATAATCTGTGGCAGATGGTAGCAGTCGCTTATCCGGTCTTGCAGAGAGTCGGAAAGACAGAAGTAGTCAATTCGCCAGCCGAGATTCTTCTCGCGTGTGCCTTTATTGAATCGCCAGAATGTATAGTGCCCCGCACCTTGTTCGAACAGGCGGAATGCATCGATAAAGCCCAGATTAAGCAGTCGCTCGAAACTATCGCGTTCTTCGAAAGAAAAACCGGATTTTCCCCGGTTGCGGCTTGCATTAGCTAAATCAATTTCCTGATGTGCGACATTGAGATCACCGCACAGGATCACCGGTTTTTGTTGGTTCAGAGAACTCAGGTGAGCTTGCAGGGCTTTGTCCCAGGCCAGACGATAATCAATTCTTTTTAAATTAGACTGTGCATTTGGTGCGTAAACGTTGACCAGATAGTACTCATCCAGTTCTCCGGTAATTACCCTGCCTTCACCATCGAGTTCCGGCTGTTCCAGCTCCAGTGTCACTTTTTGAATGGGTGTGCGGGTAAGCAACATGGTGCCGCTATAACCCTTCTTGTTTGATGAACTGTTCCAGTGTTCTTTGTACCCCTGAAGAACAGGTTGTGTGAGTTGTTGTTGTTCGCACTTGATTTCCTGAAGTGCAATGATATCGGCATCCAGATCGTAGAGAGAATCAATTGCACCGCGTCGCATTGCCGAGCGCAGTCCGTTGACATTCCAGGTAATAATTTTCATTGGAGTTCGGCGTTGGCTGACTGTTGTTGTGAGGATATCCTGCAAGGCTGTGTTTTCACAGAATCTTTTCAAATACGCGTCACTGCAGTTTTTCGGGATTACAGTGGATCAGCAATAATGTGTAGAATCTGCAAATGCTAAAACAACAACGCGCAGATTATATAAAAAAACGGCTGGATGAAATCTATCCGACTACGCCGATTCCGCTTGACCACACCGATGCCTATACTTTGCTGGTAGCGGTGCTGTTATCAGCGCAGTGTACAGATGAGCGGGTAAACAAAGTCACGCCAGCGCTTTTTAAGCTGGCAGATAATCCACACGATATGGCAGGTAAAACACCAGCGGCGGTGGAAAAAATTATCAAACCCTGTGGCTTGTCACCACGTAAGTCTCGCGCCATTGTCGAATTATCAAGTATTCTGATTGAACAACATGCTGGTGAGGTGCCGCAGTCATTCGAAGCATTGGAGGCGCTGCCGGGGGTGGGCCATAAAACTGCGTCGGTGGTGATGAGTCAGGCGTTTGGAGTACCGGCGTTTCCGGTCGATACCCATATACATCGTCTGGCGCAACGCTGGGGTCTGACTAAGGGAAAAAATGTGGCACAAACCGAGGCCGATCTGAAAAAACTGTTTGATCGCGATGCCTGGAACAAACTGCATTTACAGATCATATTTTACGGTCGCGAATTCTGCAGTGCGCGGGGTTGTGACGGTACGGTGTGTGAAATCTGCACTACCTGTTATCCGAAGCGCCGAAAGCCGCCGACAGTTAACCCGGCTTAAGAATTCTATTTATTTGTTGGTCGGGTGGAGCAGTGTGATTAAGGCTCCCGAATAACCAGTGTACTGCCACGCTGTACCAGCTCGTAGTGTTTTAGAACGCTCATGCCTAGTAATACCTCGTCGCTGAGGCCCGGGTTGATATGTGCTGTGGCATTGCGAATTTCGAGATCACCGATCTGCAATCGATCTATACGGGTTTGATACGCGACAGAAATACCGTTTGCAGTACTGATCTGAATGGGCGCGCCACGTTGCAGGCCAATCTTGTCAGCAAATTCGGCAGGCACACTCACTGACGATGCGCCCGTATCAACCAGGAAATCTATCTCCTGGTTGTTGATGGTGCCGGTAACCAGATAGTGGCCGTATCGACTGCGTTGCAGAGTGATACTGCGCTTGCCGTTTTCAGACGAGGTGATCACCTGATTGTTGGGATTGCGATCACGTTCGAGCTGTCGATTTACCAGCAGGGCTGCGAGTGCGACCACCATCACCCACATCCCCATCATCATATAGTGGCCGATTGACTTTTGTTCACTGCTTTGATTGGTCAAATGTCTGATTTCCGTAAATTGTTCGCGGATAATTAGCGTTCATAGCAGATACAATACCGGCTGGTAAACCCATGGTCTCTACATAATGTCTGGCAATAGCATTGGCAAGCTGTTCACCGTCACCACGTTTGGCGAAAGCCATGGTGCTGCGATAGGTGCCATCGTCGACGGGTGTCCTCCGGGGCTTGCACTCAGTGAGTCTGATTTACAGCGCGACCTCGACAGACGCAAGCCCGGGCAGTCAAAATTCACCACGCAAAGGCGTGAAAGCGATGAAGTGAAAATACTCTCTGGTGTGTTCGAAGGAGTCACTACCGGGACTCCCATCGGGCTGATTATTGAGAACACCGATCAGCGCTCCAAGGACTACAGCAACATAAAAGATGTTTTCCGTCCTGCTCACGCAGACTTTACCTATCAAAGCAAATATGGACTGCGTGATTACCGTGGTGGCGGCCGTTCCTCTGCACGTGAAACGGCAATGCGCGTTGCCGCCGGTGGCATTGCCAAAAAATATCTGTCTGAAAAATACGGTGTTGCGATCAGAGGGTATCTGGCACAACTCGGAACGATTGTGCTCGACAACTCAGACTTCAGCTGGGACGCCATCGAACAAAATCCGTTCTTCTGGCCTAATGCCTCGCAAGTCGACGACCTCGCAGAATACATGAAGCAACTGAGTAAAGACGGAGACTCAGCAGGTGCAAAAGTCATGGTTTCGGCGACGGGTGTGCCGGTGGGCTGGGGGGAGCCGGTGTTTGATCGGCTGGATGCAGATATCGCACACGCTATGATGAGCATTGGCGCGGTTAAGGGAGTGGAAGTGGGTTCCGGTTTTGACTGTGTGGCGATGCGCGGCACCGAACATCGGGATGAAATTACTCCTGAGGGCTTCCTGTCAAACCATGCCGGTGGAATCCTTGGCGGCATCAGTTCGGGTCAGGAGATTCTTGCCTCGCTGGCGCTCAAACCTACCTCAAGTTTGCGAACACCGGGTCGCAGTGTCGATGTTAATAATGATGAGGTGGAAGTCGTCACGACTGGCAGACACGATCCGTGCGTAGGGATTCGCGCAACACCTATTGCTGAAGCGATGCTGGCGTTGGTACTTATGGACCATTGCCTCCGCGACAGAGCTCAGAACGTTCGCAGTTAGCAGAACTCACCGTGTGTTATATCACGGTGTTCGGCAGCGCTTTGATAAAGGCCTGGGAGGCGCGAGAAAGTGTGCGATCCTGATGGCGGACCAAAGAAACTCTGCGTTTGAGATTAACGCCGGCGAGTTTCACAACGTATAAACCACTGTCGTTGCAAAGCGCGTTGGGAAGTATGCCCCAGCCAAGTCCGATTTTTACCATCATGCACAAAGTGTCAAAGTCCGAGACCTCAAGATTCACATTGGCTTTGGCATTTTTTGTCTCCAGTGCCTGATCAATAAGTGACCGACTTGCGAAAGGAGCCGGTGGCAGTACAGCGGGACATTTCATTAACAATTCAAGATCGACATTCTCTTCTTCTGCAAGCGGGTGGTCACGTGCCACGACGATAGACATGTCGTCCTGCCAGATATCTATCTCGCGCAGTTTCGGGCCAACAGGTGTGTGCAGCGCACAAAGTCCCATTTCGAAGATGCCGTTTTCAACGTCTTCCAGCACTTTGACGGAGTTATTAAACTCAATGTCCATTTCAACGTCTGGGTATTGCACCCTGAAATGCTTGAGCACCGGGGCCAGATAAGTTACGCCGATATGCGGGCTGGTACCGATACTGAGCTTACCGGTGACACTTTTACCCAGGTTGCAGATAACCTCTTCAATGCGATCCAGCTCTGCGCTGATTTGTCTGGCAGATGGAAGCAGCACGTTGCCCGCCTCGGTGAGGTGAACGCTGCGACCAACGCGATCAAAGAGCCGTGCAGAGAGTTCAGTCTCCAGTGCAGCGATCCTTTTGCTGACAGCAGGTTGAGTAAGATGGAGGGTTTCGGCAGAGCGAGAAAATGAACGCTTGTCGGCAACCTCAATGAAAGCCCTAAGATTATTAATGTCCAAAACCAGCAACTCCATATCTTTGGTGTGGTGTATACCACGTCGGCAAAGAATAACCAGAACGTATGATCACGGTAACATTATTCTTTGCGCAGCGTACAGTTCCCGAAACGCTTAAATACTAGAGTTTAAAGGACTTTTAATGCAAAGTGATACTGTATTCAGTTCACTGTAACCAATTTAGTGCTGCATGAATAAGCTTGGGAGATAACTTATCCGCGGTTGATTTCCTACGGTAATTACTAGGATACTGGTGGCGACGGTCTTGGAATTGAATTGTTTTAGACCGGGCGCGGATCAAAACGCAGCGAGGTGACAAATGATACGATGATATGTCACCGGTTAACTACACCTATTAATTACTTAACACATTAAGAGAACATCAATGAAAGTCGGAATAGTGGGCTGGCGCGGTATGGTCGGCTCAGTACTTATGCAGCGCATGGTAGCGGAAGAGGATTTTTCCGTTGTGGAGCCCGTGTTTTTTTCAACCTCACAGACCGGTCAGGCTGCACCGGACTATGGTCAGACTGAAACCACACTGAAAGACGCTCACGATCTCGACTCTCTGGAAACACTCGATGCCATAATTACCTGTCAGGGTGGAGACTACACCCGTGACGTTTACAGTGGGTTGCGCGGCAGAGGATGGGATGGTTACTGGATAGATGCGGCATCTGCTCTGAGAACAGAAGCGCAAAGCACTATTGTGCTCGACCCTGTGAACCTCGATGTCATTAATGCTGCACTGGATGCAGGCAAACGCGACTTTATTGGTGGTAACTGCACAGTCAGTCTGATGATGATGTCACTGGCCGGGTTGTTTCGAGAAGATTTAATAGAGTGGATTTCTTCCATGACGTATCAAGCTGCCTCCGGTGCCGGTGCGCGCAGCATGCGTGAATTATTACAACAAATGGGTGCGCTGGAAAAAAGTGTGGCTGAAGGATTAAAAGATCGAGACAGTTCAATTCTCGATATTGATACAGCCGTAACGCAAACCATGAGAGCTGATCAGTTTCCCACCAGTGAATGCGGTGCTGCGCTGGGTGGAAGTCTGATTGCCTGGATTGATTCAGACCTGGGTAACGGCCAAAGCCGTGAAGAATGGAAAGCACAGGTCGAGACGAACAAGATCCTGGGTCGAGCCTCTTCGAACGAAATTCCGGTTGATGGTTTGTGCGTTCGCATCGGTGCGATGCGGTGCCATAGCCAGGCATTGACCATCAAACTCAACAAAGATCTTCCCATCGACGAAATCGAAAAGATTCTAGCCAGTGGCAACGAATGGAGTGAGGTGGTACCGAACAACCGCTCTGATTCCATCGCAAGGCTATCACCTGCGGCAGTAACCGGGACTTTGCAAACGCCGGTTGGGCGACTACGCAAACTGAATATGGGGCCGCAGTATCTGTCTGCCTTTACAGTAGGTGATCAACTTTTGTGGGGTGCCGCAGAACCGTTACGCCGAATGTTGCGGCTGTTGGTCGCCCGACAGCAGGCATCGTAAGTTTTCGACCCGGTAACGTTGACTGGTAAACGACTGGAGCGTTGGAACGACCGGGGCCGTTTGGCCGGGTCAGACATCGTTGCTGTGCTCTACGTCGTGAAATTGCGTAAAAAATCGGTGGCTCAACATGGATTGAGTCTTCGATAACGGTATATTACGTAGCCGTCCTGATGGCCGCGCGGTGAATGCACCCGCCGGGGCGTGATGGGTCTGCCATTCAGCATGCTGATAAGAAATGAGCGAAGCAAATTTCCGGAAAAGTTACCCAAAATAGTACAGCCTCGAATGTTGCCTTATCCGCTTGTGCGTACTATATCAATAGGGACGGAAGTTTGACGGGAAGTCCTGATGCTTATGATTTGCATGAAAAGACCCCCATCTGAAAATCCGGCAGCCCATTAACAAAATTAATTTGCCGATTTTGAGTCGGGTGTGATTACGAGAACTGCTGACAAGAGTTATTTCATTGGCGTTACCGCCGGGAGTAGCACGAGACAGCAATTTGCAAACTGCATCCCCGGATCTGACAAGCCTTAGAGCATATAAAACAAGAGATCGAACAACTGTGCGTAAATTAGCCCTTGCAGCTGCTGTCAGCATGAGCCTGGCGACTATTACCTCTGAATCATTTGCATTGGGGATGGGTGAGATAGAGATATTCTCGGCCCTTAACCAGAATCTCGATGCAGAAATCGGATTGGTGAGTGTCGCTCCAGGTGAGCTTGATGGTGCCACTGTTAACCTTGCAAACCAGGCCGCTTTTTCCAGGGCAGGATTGTCACTTTCCCCGGTGCTGCGAACGCTGCGCTTTGATGTCGAGCAGCGACCTGATGGCAAGCCGATCATAAAAGTATTCAGTGATGGTCCGATTGCGGAACCGTTTTTAAACTTTCTGGTAGAGATCGATTCTCCTGCCATAGCCAGTCAAACGCGTGAATATACATTGCTGCTTGACCCTCCTGCGTTTGTTGCTCAGCAGGAACCACTCGTCGTCGATCCAATTGCAACGCTTGAACCTGTTCAACCTGCCGAACCTGTTGCGTCAGTGGACAGTGGGCAGGTTTTCATAGACAACAATCCGACTGATGCGGGTATTGTTGTCGGAAGCGATGTTGATTTATCTTCCATCACCATTGATACCGCCGAGATAGAACCAACGGTCATTTTCACCGAGTCAGACGTACTACAGCTTGGTGCTGAAACTGTTGCCAGTGAAGAACTGGTTATCAGTGAAGAATTGCCAGTCACTGAAACTACTCCCATAGATAGCAACGTGTTTGTCTCGACTGACGCAGGCGGTGAAGAGATTGATCTGGGCAGCGAGTTGATTGATCGAACTGAGCTGATTGTCGAAGATGAATCCGGTGGTCAGGACATCGCACTTGAAAGCCTCAGTGACACTGCGATCTTTCCGAGTGAGAATGAACTTACTGCAGACACTGACGAAAACCTGGTAGACCTTGGGTCAATACAGTCTGATGCGGTCGATGCAATGGTCAGTGATGTTGATCAGGTCTCTTCAGAGCTCAAGCAACAAGGCCTGGATGTAGATCTGAATGCGGTTCAACCTGACGTTAGCAGCATTGATGTTGAAACTGTTGCCGGTGACAACCTCGCCGAAGTGACGCTTGAAGCCATAGAAACCATCAGCATTGATGGAACTGTAACAAATAGAGTATCTGACTCACCGTTGGCAGAGGCGATTACTCTGACGGATGAGGGCGAGAATATATTAGGGGCAGATGTGGATCTTTCTGCCATCGATGATTCTGATGCATCCCTGCCCATTGAAACTGTGACTGCCCAGGTGGCAGATGCTACAGATAGCGGTGCTGGCGAATCTGTTGATATTAGTGGTGTTGTGATTGAAGTCGATGGTGGAGAAGCTGAATCTGTCGTTTCAACTAACCAGATTGACGCTTCAGTGTCTTCGACTTACACGGTTCAGAGCCAGGACACGCTGTGGAGTATTGCCCGCAGAAGCAAGCCGAGTGGTGTGACAA
>CALLLY010000358.1 GCA_938008205.1 uncultured Granulosicoccaceae bacterium | reverse complement strand
GCGTGCAAGAACCTTGTGGCTCATGCTTTGAAACTCATGAGATTATTGCTGCCTCGAAAAGTAGGCGGCATTCCGCACCAGCCGCATCCCGGCGCCCGAATCCATTGCTGCCGCTGCTCCCTTCCGGGCCTGACGGGGTTCACGGCTTATCGTCGCGAGAGGGCCGATGCAAAGCACCGTCAACCAATCCCCATTGTCGGGGTTTGTTACGCTGCTTTCAAGTGGCAGCAGCAAGTAAGACAATAACAACGTCGCAGTGGGCGTTAACCTGTGTTTCACTAAACTGTCATCAAAAGGCACTAAACTGTTAGCAATGACTAACAAGCATGGAAAAAGAGACAGTCAATGACGGCGCATATCCTCATTGTCGAGGATGAAAGTGGAATCCGGGAGCTGTTAAAGGAAGCGTTCACAGCAAAAGGCTTCAGGGTGTCAGCTGCCCGCAATGCTCAGGCAGCCAGAGCCTGTGTGGAGAGTGACATGCCGGATCTGGCCATTGTTGACTGGATGATGCCGCAGATCTCCGGCATTGAATTAATCCGCCAATGGCGGCGCGATGAAAACACACAGCATCTGCCAATCATAATGCTGACCGCACGCGACACTGAGCAAGATACCATTCATGGTCTTGATGCCGGCGCGGATGACTACATTGGCAAGCCGTTTTCAACACGTGAGCTGATGGCCCGTGTCAACGCGATGTTGCGGCGCACCGGTGATAATCGAAAAATTCTCAGTTACGGGGTACTGCAACTCGACAGCGATGCCCACAGCGTAACGATTAACAAGGTGCCGGTCAGCCTGGGACAAACCGAATACCGTTTGCTGGCGTTTTTTTTAAGCCAGCCGAATCGTGTTTTCAGCCGCGTACAATTGCTTGATCAGGTGTGGGGACACAACCATGATGTCGAAGAGCGAACCGTAGACGTGCACATTTTGCGGCTGCGGAAAAGCCTGCGGGAACACAATTTGGACCGGATTATCGATACAGTGCGCGGTGCCGGATACCGACTGGCACCACTTTGAACGCCGGCAGGCAAACCGGCCGCCGACAACGCTCACCTGTTGATGCTCTTAATTTTCTGAACTTACCCGATACAGTAATTATAATGCGCGCAAGCTACGCCCTCCCCGGTATCGTCTAGGTTATTCATGGCAGTCAATTCGCACTGGTCACAGGAAAAAGTCCGCTTTGCGCTAATTGCCCTATTCGGTGCGGTCATCGGGTGGATTATCGGCAACGTGTGGCTGGGTATTGCCGTGACGTTTATGCTGTATTGCGGCTGGATACTTTACCAGGCCCGGCAGATTGATCAGTGGCTGCAAAAAGGCGCAAAGCGTTCTACCGCCCCGGATACGGTGGGCGTGATCGGTCATATTGAACAGCTGATATTCCGTCGCAAGCAAAGCAACACCGCTCGCAAACAACGGCTGAAAAAAATTGTCGGCTGGTACAACCGCTCGGCGGCAGCCCTGCCGGATGGCACTGTGGTAACAGATGGTTTTCATGAAATTGTGTGGGCAAATGAGGCTGCACAACGATATTTAGGGATTCGCGGTGCACGTGACGCCGGACAACGCATCGATAACCTGGTGCGAAATCCGGTATTCCAGGACTACATCCGAAGCCCCGGTAATAACAACGAAGAAATTGAAATCACCTCGCCGGTTAATCGCAACCTGACCTTATCGATCAGGCGCGTTACCTATGCCGAAAACCTTTATCTGTTTACCGCACGGGATATCAGCCAGCGAGTGCAGCTGCGTGAAACCAGAGCCGCATTTGTGGCCAACGCCTCTCACGAGCTGAAAACACCGCTCACGGTAGTCAGTGGCTATCTGGAAATGCTCGGCGATGACAAGTCGCTGCCCGAACAGACGCAGCATCATATACGCATGGCCGAAACACACGCCAGACGCATGACTGATATCGTGACTGATCTGCTGACGCTTTCACGACTGGAAAACCAGGAGCTTGACCAGAGTCAGCTTGAGCAATTGCCGGTCGCGCAAATTCTGGATTCAACAGTGGCAGTGCTCTCCACCCCTGAAACCAACTTCGTGGTGGAGGCAGACGCAAACCTGTGGTTGATGGGCAGTGAAACCGAGATCAAAAGCGTGTGCACTAATCTGTGCCAGAACGCGGCACAACACAATGAACCCGGCACGCAAATCAGGGTGACCTGGCAAAGTGACAGCGCCGGAGACGCGGTACTCAGCGTCAGCGATAACGGCAAAGGCATCGATCCGCAGCATATCACCCACATTACCGAGCGCTTCTACCGCGTTGACACCGAATCCGGTGGTACCGGGCTGGGGCTAGCGATCGTGAAGCACATTGTCAATCGCCATCAGGCGCAACTGATTATTGAAAGCGAACCGGGAACTGGCACCACTTTCCGGGTGATTTTCCCGGCAGAAGTAATACGAATCGTTACTGATACTGATCAGGCTCGTTCTGCCGTATAAGCGTTATAATTCAATAAGTTACCGTTCTTTCAAGCGAACAATTGTTGACTACTCATCCATAAACTGGTGTTTATCTTCAAATGTCATCAAACATTCATAATCAGTTGCTAAATTACCGGGCATGAAAGACACAAGGAGAAAAAACATGAATCTTCAAACCTCTGTTCTCACCTCAATTGCCGGTGCGCTGTTTATCGCTGCAGCCTCACACGCACAATCGGCGCGAGATCAAATCAGCATTGTCGGTTCATCGACGGTGTATCCGTTTGCCACGGTTGTCGCCGAGCGCTTCGGCCAGACCACCAGCTTTAAAACACCCAAAATCGAATCGACCGGTTCCGGTGGCGGCATGAAGCTGTTTTGCAATGG
>CALLLY010000357.1 GCA_938008205.1 uncultured Granulosicoccaceae bacterium | reverse complement strand
GCCAAATATGCCGAGGTCTGGCCGAACATCACAGAAATCGGCAAAGTGCCTGATGATGCCGAAGAATGGAAAGATGTTGAGGGCAAGAAACAATACTTCTCCGAAAAGCCCGGTGGTGGAGACTAGACAACCTCTGATCCGTACCCGTTGTTCCATTCGGGCATTGTGCAACGCAATGCCCGGCGCAAACACTGTTGACAATATTCTGTCTAAGCAAGACCCTCAGTTACCAATACTGATCGTAGTCATAGGCGGCAGAATTTTGTGCATCGTCCGCTCTGTGTGACGTAATTCAACTGCCAGCCTGCGCAACTCTTCACTTTCACAGATGCGCCAACGCTTTGTCGCAAAATTAGTCGTATCCCGTTAAAGCGCTCCCGATCCCGGCCGTATTCCCTAACTGTTAATTTCTGTCAAGTTCCTTATGCTCATGTCGGTTTGAGAGAGCACCCAAGCGCACTACCATGGATTGGTTGACGATTTCTCAACAAAGAGAATAGATATGGGCCATTCCAAACTAGATAATCCAGAATCACTCAGAGCCATTCAAAATGAGCTCCTGTACGGTGGAGTGAAGCGATCTTGCATCGCAGCGATTGTTGCGGCATTGGTTTTATCGCTGTCCTTTTATTCGGAATCAAGTGGTGTTTTGCTGCTTAGCTGGATGATTGGTGCGTGTTGCGTCTACCTCGGACGCTGGCTGGACTATCGTGCATTTACCAGACAAATCGCTGAGCACTCCACCCACGACGTCAAGCTGTGGCAAATCCGATTCAACACAGGCGCTATCGCTGCGGCATTAGTGTGGGCGTCCTGTATTTGGCTGCTTTTTCCTGAAGACCATGGGTACCAGGTACTGCTGGTATTGATACTGATTGGTGTTGCGGGCGGTGCGATCGGGTCCATGCCTTATGACAACCGCATCATGGTGACGTTTCAACTGGTTATACTGGTCTCGGCACAGGTTCGTCTGATCGCTGTTGGAGATCCTTTTGCGCTGAAGTTCGCGCTGTTTAATATCTTTATATGTGGTTTTCTAATCAGCTGCGGTAAGGAGATCAGCCGCAACTATGCGCTGCAGATAAAGCTCAAACAGGATTCGGAACGCCACAATCTGTCACTCATAAAAATCACAGAACAGGTTGCCCGAATCGGGTACTGGCAATGGGATACCAAGGCGGCAACCATTGAGCTGTCTGAAAACCTCGCGCAAATGTGGGACGTTGACTCATCTCAAATCAGTATTGATGACTGGATGAGTCTGGTACATATCGATGACATTGCGAGGTTAAAGAAAGTTCTGGCGTCGGATCATGGTGCCACCGGTGAGAGTGCCGTAGAGTTTCGCATGGTAGGTTCCGGGCAAAATCTATATCGCGATATGAACCAGATTACCAAGAGTGTTACCGGTTCGGATGGTGATCAGTTTCTCCTCGGTACGGTGCAGGATATTTCGGCGATTAAGTCGGCGGAAAAGAAGATTTACCGAATGGCCTTTTTTGATGACCTTACCGGACTGTGCAATCGCGGCAATTTCCATGAGCAGCTTAAATCCCAGATCGTCATGGCTCAGCGCTTTGAGAAGAAGCTCAGTCTTGTCTATATTGACCTGGACGATTTCAAAGAAGTAAACGATACGTATGGCCACGAAATTGGTGACAACTATCTGCGGATCTTTGCTGATCATACTAAATCGACTGTAAGAGCAAGCGATGTGACAGCGCGTCTCGGTGGCGATGAATTTTGTGTTGTTCTCACTGGAGTAAGAAGTGAAGACGAAGTGGCCGCGGTTTGTGACAAACTTTTCGGTTTCTGCCACAAAGTACTGGAGATAGGAAATCACAGAATTCAACCAAAACTCAGTGTTGGAATTTCCATGTACCCCAACGACGGTGCAGATGCTGATGAACTGTTGAAATCGGCGGATCTTGCCATGTATGAGGTGAAACGCAACGGCAAGCATGGCTATCTGTTTTTTGAACAGAAAATGTTGTGTGAAACCACTGATCGGGTTCAGTTGGAAGCCTCTTTACGCCAGGCAATCGACAATCAACAATTTGAATTATGGTATCAGCCTAAAGTCGATATGCGGGTACGGCAAATCACAGGTGTTGAAGCGCTTATACGATGGCGTCATCCGGAGAAGGGGATCATCCCGCCGGATGTGTTTATTTCGACAGCAGAACGCGTTGGCATGATTGACGAGATTGGTGAATGGGTGTTGGAAACAGCCTGTAAACAACTTGATACCTGGCGTTGTCAGGGCATTGAATTACAGATGGCTATCAATATTTCCGGTGGCCATTTTATCAGCGAAGGTTTCTGTGACAAAGTGCTGAGTAGTGTACAGCTAAACAAGTTGCCCCCTCATAGTCTTGAAATTGAGATCACAGAAAGTATGACCAGAGATCCTGTGCAACATAATCTCATCTGTCAACAGCTTCGGGAGGCTGGAGTCCGAATAGCGATTGACGACTTTGGTACCGGCTATTCGTCACTGTCTGTACTTGACAAGCTTGAAGTCGATACGCTCAAAATTGATAAGTCCTTTATCGAAGGTTTGCCGGACGACAATGCGTCGATTCTACTTGTAAGAGCGATCATGGAGTTGTCGCTCGGGTTAGGGTACGACGTTGTTGCTGAAGGTGTTGAGAATGAAGATCAGCTCAACCACCTCGATGCACTGGGTTGCCCGTATATACAAGGGTACCTGTTTAGCAAGCCTGTGCAGTCGAATGAAATTCCAGAGCTGGTGAGTTTGTACTTTGGTGATGCTGCAAAGGCAGCGTAAGCCCCCGGTACAGTATCACGATGACAGTCTTTGAACTTTTTATTTCAAAGAGATAGCCAACTCTCCGGAATATGATGTACTATTTTCAGTGAGGCCAGAGATGTCCAGCCCCTCGCAAGAGCGCGATACCACAAAGGAGAAAATATTAGACATCTGAGGAGAATTCCATGTCAGTTGCGGAAAATGTTGCGAGTGCGAAAAGCGCACGGCAACCTTTGTCATCCAGGCTAAGTGCCAATGAAGTAAAATCATTTGTTGATCGCGAAAGCCTGAGACGCCAGTCCAACAAGGTATTGCACGGTCACCCCTCTCCGATGTACTGGAAACCACTTTCTGACTCTGTAGAGTCTCTGTTGGAGAAACGTAACGGTTTCGCACAACAGCAGGATTTCTCGGTAAACCTCTACGTTGGCACTCCTTTCTGTTTGAAAACCAAACCGGCGCGGTGCGGTTTTTGTTTGTTCCCAAGTGAAGATTACAGAGGCAACGCCGGTGTAGAGGATTACATCGATGTGCTTGAAAAAGAGTTCAAGTTCTATAAGCCGTACTATGCGAAGGATACTCTGTCGAGCATCTACTTCGGTGGTGGCACACCTAATTTGTACCATGCCGAACACTACGGGCGGCTCATGTCGTTTGTCGATGGCCTCTACGGTGGTGTGCCGGATGACATTGAAATTACGCTCGAAGGTATTCCGCAACTTTTTAATGAAGAGAAACTTCGTGCGATTAAAAACGCCGGTTTTAACCGGATTAGCATGGGGGTACAGCAGCTCAATGAAAAGCTGGTGAAGTACAGCGGACGTAAGCAAAACAATGAGCAGGTTTTCCAGGCCCTGGAAATCAGTCAGAAACTTGATCTTGCATCGAGTATCGATCTGATCTACGGCTGGCCGGAACAAACCATGGACGACATGCTTAATGATTTAAAGATTGCCGTGCAGGCCGGTGTCCATCACCTGACACATTACGAACTCAATGTGGCGGGTCGAAGTGATTTTGCATCTCGTCAAAAGCGTGCACTGCTGCCTTCCATTCAAACGAATATTGAAATGTATCACCGTGCCAATGACTACCTTCGCTCTCAGGGATTCGAGCAAGTGACGGTTTACGATTGGAAAAAGGTTAAGACGTCACCTGTTGCAGAGCGGCTGGGGCGTTATGACTATGAACATAATATGCATCATTTTGTCGAACACGATGAAGGGGTAGTAAACAATACTCAGCAAATCTGCGGGATTGGTTTTGCGGCTGTAAATTTTCATGCAAACGGTGCAGGGGTGCAAGATGAAAACTGGAGCTACATGAACCACACGTCCCTGGATAAATACGCCGCTAAAGTCAAAGAAGGGAAATTTCCGGTAGACCGTGGATTCAGGTATGAGCATAGCGATGTGAAATTAGCCTGGCTGTTTCAATCGATGCAAACCATGAAAATCAACCATGTCGATTACGGCAATATTTTTCATGAGAATTTGTTGCTTGAATACGGTGCGGTCTGGGAAGAACTTGAAAATCGTCAATGGATCAGGCTGAGTGAAACACATGTCGAATTTGTCGGTGACGGGCAATACTACATACCGATGATTCAGGCGCTCGTCGCTAAGAACAGGCTGGCTGAATTGCGAGCAGCCAGTAAAGACAAGCTGGATTCAATCGCAGTGACTATTGAATAGCCCGATTTTTTGATTAAACACTTTACGTTTAATCGCTCTGGAACACGTTTGTGTTTGCATGAGCTTTGTCCCGCTGCTAAGGCTCGTGGAACAGTCTTTCTGGTCCACGGGACCTTCTCAAACTATCGATCGTGCCGTGGCTTAGCGGGTTATTTATGTGAGCTTGGGTATCACTGCTGGATATTGGATTGCCAGGGCCACGGCGCCAGCGATGCCCCGGTAATACCGCCGGATTTTGAATCGATGTATCTTGAAGATACCGACGCTGCACTCACTTTTTTAGATCAGCGTACACCCGGGCCGATCTGGTGGGTTGGTCACAGTGGCGGTGGTCTCGCAGCGTTAATGTTATTGGCTCGCACGCCTGCGCGGCAACAAAGTCTTGCCGGGCTCGTTACTATCGCCAGCCAGACGACAGACGCAGGAAAGGGTTTCGGCCGCAAACTCATGTGGGCAATGTCGAGCGCGATGACTAAATTAATCGGCGTTGTACCTGGTAAGCTGTTAAAAGTCGGGCCTGAAAACGAGTTTTACACAGTAATGCGGCAGTGGTTTGGCTGGAGCATTAAGGGTACATGGCTGGGCCGCGATGGATTTGACTATATGGCGGCACTGGGAAAACACACTATTCCAACACTGACTATAGCCGCAGCGGGTGATCGCATCATCGCACCGGCCAGTGGCTGCCGCAGAATACATGAGTCACTAGGTTCATCCTCCCGCAAATTTATACTCGCATCAAAAGCGAATAATTTTCAGGAAGACTACAATCACGCGCGGGTGATCAGTTCGCGTAGTGCTTCAAAAGACGTATGGCCACTGGTTGCTGACTGGATTCAAGAACATAGCTAACACGTCGTTGTGACAGGCTAGTAACCGTCAGCATCGGTTTCAAACATTCTCTCGGGAACTTTAGACAGAAGTATGTGCAGTAACAGCAACGGTGCCAGGCTGTATGCCGAAACTTTGTGTACGCTCAGAATCAGGCTGTACTTTAACGGGTCTATATAGAAAGGGGCTGCAAACTGTAGTCCCAGTAAATTAACGGAAGCACCTTGTGTCCATGGCAGCAGGTACCCACTGACGACCATTAACACAATTGCCAGCAATAACAAATAAATGGCGAGTGTAGCAGGGGTGGTTCTGGCGTCTTCTTCATTGTCAGGGCGGGGTAAACCACGCAATAACCGATAGAATACCCTGAGCAGTAATATCAACCCGATAATCGGGCCGATAGCCACATGTATCTGCGGAAGAATACTCTCATCATCCCCCGCATGGGTAACAAACAAGGCGATTAACAAAAAACCACTGATCCAGTGCAGTGCAACACTTAGTCTTGTGTAACTCGAAGATTTCCTGTGAGTCATGATTCAGGTGTCTCTTTTTCAAAACAGGTGTTCCGCCTTTTTTAATTTTCTACCAGTGTTATTGCCCTTTATGTTTTTATTATTGTGTGGCTGTGTAACGGCTAATTTAGCGTGCTTTGGTGCATATAGCCCTGAATCGCCCGGTCGTCACTGGTTACGATCTGATACCAGCTTCCGGACTTACCTACGACCTGCACTTCCAGACCACTCGCTATAGAGGTAATAATTCGCCCGCTCATTCCGGGCTCTTCTCTGATGTTGCTCCATTGCAGAGACACCCGCATTCGATCAGCGGGTACTGAAGCGGGGACCGCGGTAATCACTGCAGTGCGCACAGAGCTTTGCCCAAGGCTTTGTTCAGGGTTTTCTTCAGGGCTTTGTTCAGACAGCTGATCACTAACCGCTCTGGCAGGGATTTCTCTAACCGCCGGCTGTGTGTCGAGGCTGTTGTTAGTGTTCTTTGCCAGGGACTCTTTAAAGCATGCAGTTAGTGAATCGCAGCCCTCTACTTCTTCCGGATCCAGCGTCCACTCCGGGCGCTGTTGTCCTTCGTAAGTGTCCATGCTCACGATGTCGTAGGCGGTAACATCAGGCTGTATCGACATGATAAGCATCACGCCAACGACAAAAAACAAACCTGCAGCTGCGACCTTCGCGAATTTTTTGCCGGTATATCTGGCAATCGGGTTAACGCCTACATCGCGCAGGTCGTCGTAGTTTATTCTGATTCCCAGATCGGGGACGTCAGATCGCTCACCCGGGATTTGTGGATCAACTCGATCGTCAGTGTAATGTCCGGCCGGCGCATAGGCGTCGTGCTGATCATCGTAGTAATGATCTTCATCTAAGTTGATGTCGTGGCGTTCGTCGACCTCCTGCCATTCGTCGACCTCCCAAACCTTCTCTGGCCACTCCGGTTGAACGGCGTCTGAGTGGTGATATTCCGGGCGATCTGTTGAATAGTACCCGGGTTCATAAGGGGCTGGCTGACTATCATGTTGATTGCCATCGTCGTACTGGTACGCTGATTCCTGGTAATCCGGTGTACGCGGCTCCTGCCGGTTTTCACGGCGATACCCGCGTGGGTCAGGATGATCCCAGTTTTCTTCGTATTGATGATTCATGTCAACCGTCTCCGCAACAGCCGGGCTGGCCGTACTTCTTTATTCTTTTGTCACGCTGTCGCAGGTGGTTCCCACGGGCAGTGATCTATTATTTTGAAGTGTCGCGGCA
>CALLLY010000356.1 GCA_938008205.1 uncultured Granulosicoccaceae bacterium | reverse complement strand
GTTGACAGGCAATGCCAACAACGGCACGGGCATCTCACTTAATCAGTAGAGCGGTGGAGCTAATCAGCTTCATCAGACGTTTGTGTTACGGACAAATGAAAGAATCCAGTCTCGCACCCTGGCTGCGTTATCAGACAACGGTCTTGTTTTCGACCACACCAAATAGATTCCTCGCCCGGTACTCCATGACCATTCTTCACGCGCAGCGAGTAACTTGCGATCAATGAGATCCCGCACGATATGCTCCCAACCAAACGCAAACCCCTCACCTGTTTGTGCTGCCTGTAAAACAAGGGCATAGTCGTTGAGCCGCATACCTTCAGAGATCTCTACATTCTCGATATTGTGATACTCAAACCACTGCGACCAGGTGGGTCGCATGCGCACAGGCTCTTCAAGGTGAATAAGTCTTTCATTTAATAGATTGGGAACGGAGCGCAGGTTTTTAGCTGAATGCATAACCATTGGACTGGCCACCGGAAAGATAATTTCGTCGGCGATTTTTTCAGCAAAGCAGTTTGGCCATTCTCCGTACCCAAGGCGCACAGCGATACTGATGTTCTCCACATCCAGGTCAGGTTCATGCACGCTGTTTTGTAAACGCAAATCTATATCGGGGTGCAGCTCACGCAGACCGTGAAGCTTGGGCATCATCCAGTAGTACGAAAATGCCGACGAAGAATTGAGGGTGACATACTCCGAGCGCCCCATGTTATGCACAGCTTCAGCAGCCACTTCGATACCGCGCAGTGCCTGCGAAACATCGGCATAAAAACGCAAGCCGGCATTGGTCAGCGCTATTTGTCGATGCCCACGATCAAACAGACGTACCGCCAGAGCATCCTCGAGTTGTTTGATTGCCGCACTTACCGAGGGCTGCTGCATACCAAGCTCACCCGCCGCCAGAGTGAATGAACCCAGCCGTGCAGCCGCCTCAAAAATGAATAGATTGCGTGGTGAGGCAATAAGTTTAAGCGTCTTTCGCATAGATTGAGTCTATGCATACCATTGATAATTACAACGGTTACAAGCGAGTTAATGCTGTCTAATATCGACTTATCGCATTTACTCGAGCAATCCGATGGTACGACGCACAAGGAAAGGGAGAATATCCCGCCAGAACAGCCCGTCCGATGTGGTTGCGGCTCCTTATATTAAACGGGCGCTGCCGTACTTCGATCCCCTGTGCGAGGAGCAGTTGGTCAAAATCGACGAGCAGGTTGACTGGATGCTCGAGAATATCGGTTTCGCCTTTCGCGATGACCCGCAGGCCCTGCGCATCTGGCAGAAAGCAGGGGTAAAAATGGACGGAGACAAAGTATTCGCCGATGCGGTGTGGGTGCGTGAGCAATGCGCCAAGGCGCCTTCGCAGTTTACCCAGCTGGCCCGCAACCCGGAACGCACCGTAACCATTGGCAATGGCAACCAGGTATTCGCACCGATTTATGGTGCACCGTTTGTGCGCGATCTTGAAGGCGGGCGACGCTACGCAACATTTGCAGACTTTGAAAAGTTACTCAAGCTCACTTACATGCACCCCAATCTGCACCATAGCGGACTGGTGATCGCAGAGCCGACAGACATACCCGTGTCGAAGCGACACCTCGACATGGTCTATGCGCACATGACGTTAAATGACAAACCTCACCTTGGCGCTATTACCGAAAAAAGCCGCGCACAGGACAGTGTTGATATGGCGGAGATACTCCACGGTAAAGAAACCTTGGATAACAACGTGGTGATCATGGCTAATGTCAACACTAACTCACCACTGCTGATTGATCGCGTAGTCACTGAAGCCATACAAGTATACTCATCACGCGGTCAGGCTATGGTTATTACACCATTTATTCTTACCGGCGCTATGGGGCCGGTGTCTACTGCTGCATCAGTAGCGCAGGCAATGGCAGAAGTGATGATTACGGTTGCTTTTGGTCAATTGGTAAAACCCGGCGCACCTTTTGTTATGGGCAACTTTCTGTCTTCCATGAGCCTCAAGTCAGGCGCGCCCACGTTTGGCATGCCCGAACCGGTACTGTCCAACTATGTCATCGGACAAATGGCTCGAAGGTTAAAACTGCCATTGCGTTGCGGGGGCTCACTGACCGCTTCAAAAATTGAAGACGCACAGGCCGCTTATGAAAGTGCAGACTCTATGCACTCTACCGCACTAGCCGGTTCTCACTTCACCCTGCACGCAGCAGGCTGGCTTGAAGGCGGTCTGGCTACCGGTTATGAAAAGCTCATCATGGATGCTGATCGACTGGGCAGTTACCAGAAAATACTCGATGGACGCGACATGAGTGATGATCAGTTTGCACGCGATGCTTATCAGGAAACGGAACCAGGCGGACACTTTCTGGGCTCAGCGCACACCATGCGCCACTACCAGACGGCATTTTACGATGCCACGTTAAGTGATAGCGAAAACGTAGAAAGCTGGGAGGAAAAAGGCAGTAAAGATATGCGACAGCGAGCCTATGACAAGTGGAATCACATGCTCGATGTTTATGAAGAACCACCTATAGACGAAGCAATTAAAGAAGCATTGACAGCCTATGTGGAAAAACGCAAATCAGAAATACCCGATGCCTGGTACTAGTGGGGCGTGCGAAAAGTTCGATAACACTTTATCTTCGCCACAGACGCCATAGCTGCGTTGACCAAG
>CALLLY010000355.1 GCA_938008205.1 uncultured Granulosicoccaceae bacterium | reverse complement strand
TTACCAAACCAGCCGAACCCGCCGCTTTTCAGCATAGGACCAAGAATCAGCCCGAGAATAGCGCCAATGCCGATATATATGAGGAGAGTCAGGAGTGTTACGTCCGCCATCGATATGCTCCGATGTTAAAAACTGGCTGGTCAGAAGAGTGTAGCAGGCTATTTCGAAACAGCAGTACATTCTTGCAGCTAAATTGTGCGGTGTGGCCGTTTTTCGATGAAATAATGCTGGTGTGTTTTACACTTGGCTATGGTGCCTTAGCTGCCGCTTTGCATGGTGCGATGACTTTGTTTTTTTCTGCGACGGTGCGTGCCGCCACACAGGTGGTTTTTTCTCGCCGGAATTTCTGTGATCCTGATCTATGGCCTCGGTGAACTCGACCATATCGTGCAGTTCCAGCGCACTGACACCGCGGTGCAATAACTCGAACAATCTTGCAAGCGAAATTCTATGTGTCTGGCCGGTTTCCTGAAACAGCCATTCAGACAGTTGCCAGAATCGATCAAACGGTGCTTGTCCGAGAATTACCGGCAGGCTGTGAGTAAAGCGTGATGAATTGGCGATCATATCCCAGTACCGCGCAAACCGTTGCAGACGCTGCATGGTTTGAAAATCTAAATCGCGATTTTGCAGTAGCTGGTACGGTGCGTAAGAGGAATAACACATTTCAAACGATTCACTGTGCCGGATAATATTGGTACCGCGCAATCGCTTTAAAATGCCGACTTGAATCTCGTGCGGGTTCAGACCAACCAGTTGATCAAATCCTTTGGCAAAACTTTCAAGTGTTTCCCCGGGTAGCCCGACGATCAAATCGGCATGAATGTACGCATGGGTTTGCTGGCGTAACCAGTGGAGATTTTCCAGGGTTTTTGTTTCATCCTGTTTGCGGCTTATTGTCTCTTGTACCGTTAGATTAAACGACTGTATGCCAACCTCAAATTGCAGCACACCGGGAGGAAAACGCTTGAGAACGGATTTTAACTCTGCGGGTAGTTTGTCAGGAATGACTTCAAAGTGGACAAACAGGTCATCGTCCATTCTTTCGAGGAAAAAAGTCAGGATATCAACGCAATTTTGGAGCTTTAAATTAAACGTCCGGTCGACAAACTTAAATTGCCTGGCGCCGCGTTCGTATAGATCATGCAGTTGATCCAGAAAACCTGATAACGCAAAAGGCTTGGCGGTTTTGTCCAGTGCAGACAGGCAGAATTCACATTTAAACGGACAGCCACGAGAGGCCTCTACATAAAGCACCCGGTTGGCGATGTCTTCGTCGTTATAGTGCTGGTAAGGGTAGGTCAGTGAATTGATGGGTGGTACGGCAGCATCAATGACTTTACCACTGGCAGGTAGCTTCTGTAGCAGGTTGCTACACAGATCCCGAAAAGCGAAATCTGCCTGCCCCGTTATCAGGTGATCACTGTGCTTAAAAATATCAGTGTCCTGATATTCATAGCTGACTTCCGGACCACCAATAATTATTGTGATGTCTGGTCGCACGTTTTTTATCAGACCGATCACTTCAGTGGATTGCGCAATGTTCCAGATGTATACACCAAACCCGATAATGGCAGGGTTTAGCGAAAGTAACTGCTCGACAATATCAATCGGGCGCTGATTGATAGTAAATTCCTGCAGTATGGCAATGGATTTCAATTCTTCCAGGTTTGCATACAGATAGCGCAGGCCGAGCGAGGCATGAATATACTTTGCATTGAGCGTTGCCAGTACAATGTGGCTTGTCGAAAGATTCTCTGTGTCGATTCTTTGTGAAGTTTTAAATGCAATCGGCGTTGCATTGGCGTTTTTCATTATGACCGCCGGCTTACGGCTGGCTATTCGCTTGCCGCCCAGTCCCAATACATCTCCCGCGCCTGCCTTGCGACCGGCCCTGCCTGCAGGTGTCTGTCTTCAAGTTGAGTCACCGGTGTCACTTTGGAAATATTGCCTGTGGCGAAAATCTCGTCCGCACCTCTGAAGTCATCGAGTGATAACGTACATTCGTGTACAACACTGCCGGCTTGTTGGAGAAGTTTGGTCACTCTTTTGCGGGTGATGCCGTTTAGGAATGTGCCGTTGGGTGCCGGTGTGAATACCTCACCGTCTTTGACCATCATAAGGTTGGAAGTGGCCGTTTCAGCAACGTTACCGAGCGGATCACAAACAATAGCATTCTTAAAACCACGGGCGTTGACCTCTCGCAACATGCGAGCATTGTGGGGGTACAAACAAGCGGCTTTGGCGTTGACCAGTGCCATGGATAACATGGGCCGACAAAAGCTGGTGGTGGTGAGGGTCATGCTGGCATCCGCGGGCGGCATGGGCACACTTTCAAGACACAAAGCAAATTGTGTGGACTCCGGATCTCCACCAACCACCGAGGCATCAGATTCTTTAGACCAGTACATTGGTCGGATATAAATGGCCTCGTCTGCTGCAAAGTTCTCCAGTCCCTCACAGGTGATTTCAATCATCGCGTCAGTAGACAGTGTAGGATTTAGCCCCATCGCCCTGGCGGACTGATTCACTCTTTCGCAATGCGTATCAAGATCTGGCGATACCCCATTGAATTTTCGTGCGCCATCAAAAACCAGTGTGCCCAGCCACGTAGCATGGTCTGCGGCTCCCATGATGGGAGTGTTGCCCTTTGCCCATTTTTCGTCAAAGAAGGTGAATATCTTTTCGCCGACTGCCATTGGTTTTCCGATAAGTAAAGCGGCTGGCAATATTACCAGTGGTCAGCGGCCTGAAACACCACTGCGGGGGCAGTTTTGAGAAGTTTGACCAATTGGATAAAAATTGATTTAATCTAATCACACATCGTTAAGGTGAGGAATATGCAGCGCGAGACGGATTCGATTGCCGGGCTTCAAACAGATCTCCACCCCCCGCTGACAGCACATGAAGCGGCGGTAGAGGCTGACAGATGTTATTTCTGCTACGACGCTCCGTGCGTAACGGCCTGCCCGACTGGCATTGATGTGCCACTGTTCATTCGCCAGATCCAAACAGGCAATCCTCAGGGCTCTGCCAAAACCATTCTCGATGAAAATATTCTCGGTGGAATGTGTGCTCGTGTCTGTCCTACCGAAACCCTTTGTGAACAAGCCTGTGTCCGGCAGACTGCTGAAAATAAGCCAGTTAAAATCGGTGCTTTGCAACGCTTTGCCACAGATGTATTGCAAGCCGAAACCGGCCATCCTTATCAGCGTGCGGCATCCACCGGTCGTCATGTGGCTGTTGTCGGTGCCGGCCCCGCAGGTCTGGCCTGTGCACATCGCCTGGCTATGTATGGTCATGCAGTGACCATTTACGATGCCAACGAAAAGCCGGGCGGGTTGAACGAGTACGGGATTGCTGCGTACAAAGCAGTTGATAATTTTGCTCAGCGTGAAGTTGACTTTATTCTCGGTATCGGCGGAATTACCCTGAAAAGTGGCGTGTCATTGGGCGCTGATATTCAGTTGTCTGAACTCAATGATCAACATGATGCGGTGTTTCTGGGTGTTGGACTTGGTGGCGTAAACCAGGCCGGAATCGAAGGCGAGAACCTGGAGGGCGTTGAAAA
>CALLLY010000354.1 GCA_938008205.1 uncultured Granulosicoccaceae bacterium | reverse complement strand
CACTCAGCGTGCACGAATACTCGATGTCACTCCGGATGAAGAGTGATTGCAGCAGGAATATATAAGGTCACGGGGGAAAACATGAAGCATCAAAATCAACAGCGACGTATGCTCCTGAAATCGATGGGCGGTGCGGTGCTTGCGGGCGTACTGCCCCGGGTTGCGTTTAGTAGCAGCCGCACCATTCCAATGGGTGAGACCATTCTGCATGTCCTGTCTGACGGTTACCTCAGTCTGCCGGCAAACCGGTTATTCGATTCGCCGGAGCGCGCTGATGAAGCGGCTGTGCTGTTCGAGCAGGCAGGACTATCTACTGAGGAATTCAGTCCGCCGTTAAATATCACATTGCTGCAATCAGAGGACAAACTGGTGTTGTTTGATCTGGGTTCCGGCTCGCAATTTCTGGATACTGCCGGCTTGCTGCCGAGCGCACTGGAATCGATTGAGGTCGATCCCGCTGACGTCACCGATGTGGTGTTCACGCATGCGCACCCGGACCATTGCTGGGGCCTGCTGGATGACTTCGACGACTTGCTATGTCCTGAGGCGACTTACCACATGCATGGTAAAGAGTTCGATCACTGGATGTCAGAAGACACGCTTAACAATAGCGATGAAGGGTCGCTTGCGATGGTCGCCGGTGCACGCAATCGATTGCCATTGATTGAAGATCGTCTGCAACGATTTAACTGGGGTGATGAACTGTTGCCCGGCGTTGAAGCGGTCGACAGTCGTGGTCATACCCCAGGGCATACCTCATTTGCTATTCATCAGGGAAACGATTCAGTGATGGTGCTTGGCGATGCACTGATACACCCGGTGTTGTCGTTTCAAAGGCCCGACTGGCCGTGGATTACTGATCAGAACACAGACGACGCTGTTGCCACGCGCAAACGCCTTCTGGATCGATTGTTCACTGATAAAATGCAAATGATCGGGTATCACTTACCAGAGTCCGGAGTAGGAAGCGTTGAACAGCATGAAGGCAATTATCACTATGTGGCCGGGTAGTTGGGCACGTCGACTGCACCGATAGCAAAGCACATGAACCACCACTCCAACTTGCGCACTAAAAAAATAACAACATCGCGGGTTATCGCCACCATCGCAGCTTTGCTGTTATCTAAAACAATCTATAGCGAACCCGCGACGCTAAATACTGGTGAAGACTTCATTAAGCGTATTGAAGCGCAAGTCACCCACCTGAACACAGAACAGCTGCTTGCTCTTGCAGAGTCGCACCCGAATCTCGAATTGATTGATGTCCGCACCCAGCGTGAAATAGCGCTGACCGGTGGCATGATCCGGCTGGGGCGTAGAACGCATGCCATTAATCGTGGATGGCTTGAGTTTCAGATAGGAGACCGGATTCCTGACCTTGATACGCAGGTGGTTTTGTATTGTGGTACAAACCGGCGTAGCCCATTGGCGGCGGCAACACTACAAACAATGGGTTATACCAACGTTTATAACTATACCGATGGTTTTCCGGCGTGGCAGCAACAGGGGCATGCCGTGCAATCGAGCGATGAGTATGTTGGTTCGATGTTGTACCGTAAACCTGTTGAAGTTCAGCCGGGCGTGTGATCGGCCATCGGTGCCACCGCACCGCCCACCTATGAGAATTCCGGTCACAATAACAATTTGTCTTTTGTTATTGGTAGCGATGCTGTGCTGGTAGTCAATGCGTCAGATAATTTTTTATTGGCGAAATCGCTCCACGATGAAATAAAGCGCATCACCGATTTGCCTGTGAAGTATGTAGTACTCGAAAACGGCCAGGGCCACGCCATGCTCGGAATGAACTACTGGCAGCAACAGGGTGTGGAAGTAATAGCGCATACTGATACGGCAGCGGTTATCGAAGCCCATGGTGAACAGATTCTTTCACGGATGCAGTTTCGTAATCGTGATAAAGCTATGGGTACTGAGTTATCTACTCCGGATATAACCTTCGATACCACTTACCCACTGGATCTTGGAGACATGAAGGTAGAAGTTCACTACCTTGGCCCGTCACACAGTCCGGGAGACACCCAGGTATGGCTGCCTGAGCGTAAGCTGATTATTGCAGGTGATATGGCCTTTCATGAGCGCTTGTTACCGGTTTTTGATGACAGTGACACCGGTGGCTGGATCGATACCTGGCAGGCACTGGAGGCACTCGCGCCGGAAGTGGTAGTGCCTGGTCATGGCCATCCAACTACTATGGATGTGGTAAAAGAGTGGACAATTGGCTACCTTGAGTTTATGAGAGGGGAGATTGCGCAAATACTGGATGATGGTGGATCGCTAATCGATGCCTATAACATTGATCAGTCGGCATACTCTCATCTGGATACATTTGATGAATTAGCAGGTTTAAATGCAGATCGAATTTATCGTGCAATGGAATTTGAGTAGAGCAGGGTCATCAACTGCAAGTTATTTTTTAAAATTGGGCAAAAAGCTGTGTCCTTCAACCAGTACTTTTAGCCCTATGCGCGCACCGGCAACTATGCCTAATAATACAACCGGCGCAGATACTGCCATGGTAGAAAACGCAGATACCCCCTGACCAATTGTGCAGCCGGTAGCCAGCACACCACCAATACCCATAAGAACCGCTCCGCACATATGCCTGCCCAGTTCTCTGGCGTCGTCACAGGCCTCCCAGCGTATTTCTTTGTTCAAAACGGCTACAACTGCTGCACCGAAAATCACGCCCGGTACCATACCTATGCCATAGTCCGGAATATTAACGGTGGCTGCCACGAGCCCGTAAATGAATTCTCCCGGTGGTAACACAAAAGAAGCAGACTCGATTTGTACCTGTCTGAACATCACCGAACCAAGGGTAGCGGTGACTATCCAGCCTGTGGTCACACACAGGCCAATCACTGTGCCGGTCGCGATACTGCGATAGTTTGTGCGGTAGAAGCGGTCCGAGAATATCCAGTAAGCAAGCGCTGCAGTAATCGCCAGAGCTATGGGTATACTCAGATCAACGCGAGTCATTGCTTCAAACAGTGCAGACACAGACTGGCTTGGTGAATTGAGGTCAATCACTAGTGGTTCTATCCACATAAGCCGTAATTCAGCCAGTAAACCGTGCTGCGTTGAAAATGCCGTAAGCCCCATGACAACCACAACGATCAAAGAACCCAGGCTGCCGGTACCCAGTCTGGTGAGTGCGCCAAACCCGCAGGTTCCAACCAGTGCCATGCCGATGCCGAATAACAGTCCACCAATAAGATTGCCGACAACAGAGAGCCGGTTATTAAGATAAAAACTATCGCTAATGTTCAGCCACTGCAAAGCAATGAGTAACTGGGTAGAGAGTAGTGCGACTGCAGCGGCAAGTATCCAGGTTCTCAGACCGTGTGAATCGTTAGCGTACCAATACCGCTCTAAAGAGCCGAGCGTACAAAAATGACTCCAGCGCGCTGCAGCACCCGCTATTGCCCCGACAATAAACCCTGCCGCAGGTAAGGACCACGAGACATCTGACAGCCTGGTCAGAAGATCGTGAGTGCTCAGCTTTTACGTACCGGTTTACAGAACAGGTCGTACAGGCTTTCAATAATCTTGCTGACATCTTTATCAGCGATACGATAGTAGATTAAACGTCCATCACGACGAGTAAGCACAAGGTTTTCCAGTCGCAGTCTTGCCAGTTGCTGCGACACAGCCGCCTGCGGCAGCTTGACGATATCCTCTATTTCGGAAACCGACATTTCTTCGCGCTCCGTTAGCAGACATAGAATCAACAGTCGGGTTTCATGCGACAGCGAACGGAGTAACTTACTGGCCTTGGCTGCCTGTTTCAGCAGGGCTTGTACTTCCTCTTCGGAAGCGTCTGGGCTGAGTTTTGGCAACATTATAGTTTTTCGAGCATCTCACCAAGCAGGAACCAGAAATGTTCGTCACCCGGATACCCGATCAGGCGATCAACCTCTACGTTGTTCTCAACCAGAATGAATGTGGGGGTAACAGTGGCTGGTTTAACATCGCTGTACTCGTCCGGCATGGGTTGCGAAATGTCGAGCAGTCTCAACGGGGCGAGTTTGCCTTCTTCGGTCTTCGGATAGGCAACACCGATTTCTGCATGAAAACGTTTACAGTAAGGGCAGTCGTCAGACTCAACCACAATTAGCTCAGCCGCAAATGCTGACCCTGTAGCGGTTAGCAGTAACACACAGACGAGCAGCGCGGTTCGGAAAGATTCAACTATTTGCATGTTTCCATGGTACACCAGCATTGCAGGTGTCTCAATGGGGTTGGGTTCGGATGTGAGCTTTCTACGGTGATGACAGGGTTTGATGCCCTCTGCGGTCGACTGCCTGTTATCAAGCACGCTTGAACATTCAGCTTTTTATATGTATAAATTTGAAGCAGTACTTTAATAATCGCCGGAGGGTGGCATGCACGTGACTCGTAGGAAAGTTCTTACCGCAACGGCCGGTGCCGCTGCAGCCGCATTCTTTGGTCAGCGCGATGTTTTTGCCGGCACGGTACAGCTTGAGCAGGCGATAAAGCAGTTCAGTGAAGGACAGAGAATCGAAGACGAGACCGTGGTGCTTAAGGTTCCTGAAATTGCTGAAGATGGCAACAGTGTGCCGGTCAGTATTTTCGTTAACAGCCCTATGACTGAATATGACTATGTTGAATCAGTTGTCCTGCTATCAAGCGGCAACAAGCAACCGAACGTCGCTACATTCCACTTCAGTCCGCTCAGCGGGTTTGCCAGTGCCTCCACCAATATCAGGCTGGAACAAACTCAGGATGTGATCGCGCTGGCGAGGCTAAGTAATGGCCGTGTATTCAAAGCTTCAAAAACTGTCAAGGTCGCTCTGGGCGGCTTTGATGACTGGTGAGTCTCAACGTACTCATTACAAAGCTAATTAATTTTCTGTGTTAGCCGCATTTTATGCACGCCGTTCTTCAACGCGGCGATTGTGTTAGTTGTTTGTAGAGTCCGTCTTCACCAATTTATGCAGCAACGGCAGTTCCCTGTAAACATATCAAACCAAACAGCAGGGATTTCAGTGTCAGCGTTAGATGCAGGGTATTGAGATGAGTCAGCATGATTGCTCCGTGTTCTGTTTGATGGATATTGATCGACTGATAAGTGGTGCAGAAATTCAGTCGAATATATTAACGTCGGTGCCTGCCTCCCGGATATGGTCTGCTCTTGCGGAAATATATCTCTGAAAGTTGGGTTGTTCCTGCCACGCGTCGGAGGCGACGTAGTCCATCAGTGATTGAGTATGAAATCGCTTAAACCACGACTCTGATCGTATGACCTCCTGTTTTTTTCCGCTGTCAGAAGCATAGAATATCAGTGTGGGTGCGTACGCAACATTGAGCTGCCGTGCGAGTTTGCGTTCGGTAGTGGTGTTACCGGAAAGATCGGTTGTCTCCTGATTACCCCATATGTCGAGACGCACGACGTTGTATTGATCCATTAGTGCCTGTGAGTCCTCCAGAGCCAGCACTTTGTTGTCAAGCTCTACACAGTTGGTACAGTCTTTTTGTTCAAACAACAGCAGAAGCGGTTTGTCTTCGTGGATAAACCGGCCCAGCGCTGTAGCATCTCCGTTGATATACTTGCGATCTGTCAGATTCATATCTGCAGATGATTCTGGCTCACTGTAGCGTGAAGCAATAAACTCATTAAAGCTTTGCTGCTTGTCTTTTTTGTCTATCACATATTCGAGTGCAAGGCGGAATTTTTCAGGAGGGTAGTAACCGTTGATGCGCAGCGCGTGCTGGCCTGTTTCGTCAAAAAACAATACGGTGGGAGTGAACTGGACTTTCAGTGTTTCAGCAAATTTCTTTTCTGTAAATTCCTCGCCTTCAACGCTGGTGACTTCACGATCGCCCCACATGTTTATTTCTATCACATCAAAGTTTG
>CALLLY010000353.1 GCA_938008205.1 uncultured Granulosicoccaceae bacterium | reverse complement strand
TTTTGCAGACACCGGTGATTGCCAGGGAAAGACTACCCTGAGTATTAAAAACAAACTACTCAGCGTTGAAGTTGCCGACACTGAACGTGAAAGACGCTACGGATTGATGTTTCGCAGCAGTATGGGTACCGATTGCGGGATGTTGTTTGTTTTTCAAAACACCGGTGTGCGTACATTTACTATGCGCAATACTCTGATACCGCTTGATATAGCGTTTATTTCAGCCGGCGGTGAGATCAAAGAGATCTTTACTATGCAGCCGGGTGTACTGAGATACCCATCGAAGGTAGAGTCAGACTATGCACTTGAAATGAATGCCGGATGGTTCAAAGCCAACGAACTAATGGTTGGTGACACCATTGCCGTACTTCAGGACGACATCATCACTACGCTGGACAAGATCAAGGAATAGAACCACGCTTAGCAGAGCTATAAGTCATTCAGTTGCCAGCACCACTAGTGCCGGAAATGACGAACCCCGGTGAAGACCATAGCAATACCGTGTTCATTGGCGGCAGCGATTGAATCATCATCGCGCATAGAACCGCCGGGCTGGATGATGGCTTTAACGCCAAGCTCGGCTGCCTGATCAACTGTATCGCGAAACGGAAAGAAGGCATCTGATGCCATCACACCGCCCGCAATAGTAAGCTGCGCATCCTGTGCTTTAATTGAAGCGATTTTTGCGGAATAAACCCGGCTCATTTGTCCTGCACCGACACCAAGCGTGGCGCCTTCATGGCAAAACACAATGGCATTGGATTTCACAAACTTCACAACCTTCCAGGCAAACAACAGATCGACGGTCTGGTTTTCAGTTGGCTGTGCGGAGGTGACCACTTTAAGATCGTTTTCAGTCACTATTTTTGAATCGGTGTCCTGAACCAGCAACCCGCCATTGATTCTGCGATAGTCCTGCCCGCCAATCTGCGAACCACTTTCACTACCAACCGACAGAACTCGAATGTTCGGCTTGGTTGCCAGCACGCCAAGCGCCGCTGAATCAACCGCTGGTGCCAGCACCACTTCCGCAAACTGCCGATCGACTATTAGCTTTGCCGTCGCTTCATCTAACGGTGAGTTAAACGCAATAATGCCACCAAAAGCTGACACAGGATCTGTTCGATATGCAAGCTCATAGGCCTGCCCTACCGTCGCTGCAATGGCGACGCCACAGGGGTTAGCGTGTTTAACAATCACACAGGCTGTTTGGGTAAATTGTTTAACGCATTCCAACGCGGCATCAGCATCAGCAATATTGTTAAACGACAGCGCTTTTCCCTGCAGCTGTTCGGCACAGGCAATGGATTGTTTGGGTGGGTTGCTTTCCCGATAAAAGGCGGCGTTTTGATGCGGGTTTTCTCCGTACCTTAGATCCTGCTTCTTAATCAGTTGCAGTGTCAGGTGCTCGTTACCCGAGGCGTCGGTTGTTGATGCCAAATACTGTGCGATAGCAGCATCATAGGATGCCGTGTGTGCAAAGGCTTTTTGCGCCAGTTCAACTCTGGTTGTATCCGAAACACCAGAGTCTTCCGCAATTTCAGCAAGCACCCTCTGATAGTCTGTAGGCGAGGTAACCACAGTCACATCATTATGATTTTTTGCCGCCGCACGAATCATAGCGGGCCCGCCGATATCGATGTTTTCGACGGCATCGTCAAAGGTGCATCCGGGTTTAGCGATAGTTTCCCGGAACGGGTACAGATTAACCACAACGAGATCAATCCCCTCAATACCGTGCTGTTGCATTACCTTCGCATCAGTATCTCTGCGCGCGAGGATGCCACCATGGATAGCGGGATGCAGTGTTTTAACGCGCCCGTCCATAATCTCGGGAAAGCCGGTAACATCCGACACCGCAATAACGGTTAACCCGTTTTGCGCAAGTGTTTTGGCAGTTCCACCAGTGGAGATCACTTCAATACCGTGCTGTGCCAAAGCCTTTGCAAAGTCTACGATACCGCTTTTATCTGATACGCTGATCAGGGCACGTTTAATAGTTTTAGGCATTACTTAAATTTGTTTCTCTGCAACGTAGTTTGACCAAGCCTGTAAATCAGGCCAGGTCGTATTGAATAAGCTTCTTACGCAAGGTGCCCCGATTAATCCCCAGACACATTGCCGCGCGACTTTGATTACCTCGACACTGCTCCAAAACCACCCGGAACAGGACCTCTTCTACTTGCCCGATAACCAGATCATGCAATTCACTGGGCGGTTCTCCGTTGAGTGTATGAAAATACTTAACGAGTTCTTTTTCTACCTGCTGTTGCAGCGGGGTCGCAACGTCTACACTCATGATGCAAGACTCAGCATTGGTTCATCGGCAAGAAAGAAATTTTCCACTTGTTGCAGTTGTTCCGCGGTGCTTTCAAGCTTGTATACCTGCTGACGAAATTGTGCAGCATGCGGCTTTCCCTTGCAGTACCAGGCGATGTGTTTTCTTGCGATACGCACACCACTGTAGTCTCCATAAAGATCGTATAGATTTTGCAGGTGCCACTTGAGCACCGATGCTTTCTCTGCAGCGGTAGGCGGGCTGAGCGTTTCACCGGTTGCCAGATAATGCTTAATTTCTCTGAATATCCATGGATTGCCCTGCGCAGCGCGCCCTATCATGATTCCCCATGCGCCTGTCACGTTTAGCACCTTGTGTGCTTCTGCAGGTGTGTTGATATCACCGTTTGCCAGCACAGGCATGCTGACGCTTTGTACAATCTGTGCAATGGTTTCATATTCTGCTTCCCCCAGGAATTTATCGGCTCTGGTACGGCCATGTACCGATAACATTGCAACGCCGCTTTGTTCTGCGATACGGGCAATGCGTACTCCGTTTTTATTTGATCGATCCGGCCCGGTCCTTATTTTTAATGTCACCGGGATATCTACACTTTTGACCACTTCAGTCAGTATGTTCTGTACCAGCTTTTCATCGGACAGGAGCGCCGAACCTGCCAGCTTATTACATACTTTTTTAGCGGGGCAACCCATGTTGATGTCAATAACATCTGCGCCGCGATCGCAATTGAGTTTGGCTGCTTCTACCATCATCGCGACATCACCACCGGCTATCTGCACAATACGCGGTGCCGGCTCCCCGGTGTGATCCATACGGGTCTGGGTTTTTTTGGTCGCGAACAGCGCTGAATTGGACGTTACCATTTCGGACACAGCGAGATCTGCTCCGAGACGTTTGCACAACACTCTGAAAGGCCGGTCGGTTACTCCCGCCATTGGTGCAAGGACTACAGGTTGTTCAAATTTGAAACTGCCAAGCTGCATCTGTGCTCTCGATAAATAACCCGCCGGACCTTACCGCAGCGGGTCGCATAGTTTATCAGAGCAGCAGGGACTATTCAGTGAAAAAACCCTATGCCGATTAACATTTTACGCCATTGAGCCGGCGCGAATTTCAATACACCATATGTAGCATCTGACCCTGCAAATAACGCAAGGGATGCGTATGCGATTGAGGTAAAAACCGTTTACAGCACAAGGTGCGCACTGGTTATTAAACAAACCTGTTGAAGGTAAAAAACCGGGTGTCCCGCTAATGAAACACAGGCAATCAACTCACGAACAACTGGTCGTCTTATTCAAATACAAGCTCGGACGAGGAAGCTTCAGGACCGGGATCAAGAATCTCAAATTTGATGCGAACTAACTGATTGGTTGGCAGCGTGTCCTCGATAGACTCGGGCTCCAGATAATCTTCCGGTTTGAATTTACGTTCTGCGACCACGCCACCGTTGGTATCTGTCATGGTAATAGACAGTACCGGGTACGGCTGTGGAAATGGCGCTCTGTTGATCACATCAACATTGATCTCCAGCACATCAGAGAGTGTCGGATGGCTACTCATTTTGTGCCGCAGAAGTTCCAGGCGCTCAATATCCTGCGCGACCGTAAGCTCACAACCAGTCACACTGCAAAAAGCACCAAGTACAGGCTCCGGCAAGTCGAGCTGAGCAATCTGGTCTCGCGCCAGATACAACACACCGAGCAAGGCAGCAGCACAACACAACAACGGAACCAGCATTGACTTTTGCTGTGACGACTTGCGTCTGACTTCTTTATCTTCAGTGAGTGGCAAAACACCCCCACCCCGCTCACTGACGTGGCTGCGAAGCTCTACGGCAGAATCGCGACTGCGAGCCGTTTCAGTTTGGCCGTCGTCACGTGACAGAGACTCCGGATCGAGTGTTTCATCACTGGTAACGGACCGTTGCGAAGCGACATCCGGTCTGTTTCTATCTGCGGCAGGATCTGCCGGCGACGGCTGTCGCCTTGCATCCACATCGAGTGCGGTGGGGCGAGCCATCGCTTCAGCAGGCTCACGGGTTGATTGTGATTCCAGCACCAGCGTTCTTTCAAATTCGAGGGTGGTGCTGTCGAGTGCATCTTCTTTCGCGGCAGCTGGTCTGCCGTAGTCAAGCTGCATGTCCGGTGAGTAAAATTCATCATTCACAGTGGCAGTGCGCGAGTTGCCAGATACGCTCCTGCGGGCAGCGTTGTCGGCGTCTGAACCCGGGTCATCCAACACAATGGTTGCCGCGTTTTCGAAATCGTCTGCGCTAATGTAGCTCTCCAGCTCAGCCGCAGCAGTGACTCGATCCTCAGATTTTTGTGAGGCGGCCTTTACCTTGCGAGTTACCGTGGGCACCACGGTCTCGCTGAACTCCTCTTCGACAATCAGCTGTATTTTTGCATTGAACACATTCAGGCATTCGCCACAGCGAACTCTGGGATCCTGCGACTCAATAAGTTCTTTGCTGATTTCGAACTTTGTAGAGCAGTGGCTGCATTGTGTAATCATTGCGTGAGACTCGGGATTGTCTTGGTCATTGTAGTATCGCAACTCAGGGCTGCAAATCGCCTAATCTTTTCGCACTGTAAAGTGCCCATTGATCGCGAATTTCGGTTTCCTCATGCGCAAAGCGCTGGGCATACACGCCTGCCAGGGAGGCTACCTGTTCTGCCAGCACCCCGGACATGCCAATTTTTCCGCCATCGCCAAGCAAGTCAGAAAAACGGCCGGTTAATTCAAGCAGCGGGCTTAACAGTATGTTGGCAACAATAAAGTCTGCGTCAGCGGGCAGCGATTTGTCGCTTCGGCAAATTTCTATCTGCCCGGCCACATTGTTGCGCGCTGCATTTTCAGCGGTGGCATGCAGCGCCTGCGAGTCGATGTCAAACGCATACACCCTGCTGGCACCGAGCATTGCCGCAGCAATGGCCAGTATGCCGGAGCCACAGCCGTAATCGATAACGGTTTTACCTTGCAGTGGCTGACGCCCGAGCCATTGCAAACACAAGAACGTCGTTGCGTGTGTTCCGGAACCGAAGGCCAGACCCGGATCGATAATAATATTGACCACATCGGCAACCGGCGGGGTACAAAACGACGGAACGATCCACAGGTTTTCATTGATCGCTATAGGTTCGTAGTCGTCCATCCAGGCGCGCTCCCACTGCCGACCCTTAAGCATTTTTGTTCGTATCTGGCTGAGATCAAGCGTTGCCACTTCATTTTGCAGCAATCGACACAACAGTTCGGCCTGCGCATCTGCCGCGAACATGCCGGTAATTTCTACCTGCGACCATAAGGGTGTGGTACCCGGAGCAGGCTCGTGGATCGGCTGGTCCTGAGCATCGGCAAAGGTGCACGACAACGCACCGAACGCAAGCAGGGCATCTTCTACCGCCTCAGCCTGATCACGGGCAACACTGGCAGTAATCAGCAGGTAATCATCGCTCACCGATAAACCCCGACCGACCTGCAGGCGATTAGTGCCCGAGTGCCCGGGGTTGAGTATGTCGACATAGCTTTAGTTACCACGCGCCTGGTAAGTTACGCGGATCAGGAGATACCGAGCTTCTTTTCGAGGTAGTGAATGTCAGTACCACCCTCTGCGAAGTTTTCATCCGCCATGATGGAAATCAACAACGGGATGTTGGTTTTTATGCCAACAATAAATGCCTCACTAAGTGCACCCCGCATTCTCGCCAGTGCTGAATCGCGTCGGTTGCCGTGGACGATAAGCTTGCCAATCATTGAGTCGTAGTATGGCGGCACTTTGTAACCGTTATAGATATGCGAATCGACGCGGACTCCCAAACCACCGGGCGGATGAAACTGTTCTACCAGCCCCGGGCTTGGCATAAACGTGTCGGGATCTTCTGCATTAATACGACACTCAAAAGCATGGCCTTTGATTTTAATGTCTTCCTGCTTGTAGGTAAGCGGATCACCGGATGCGATACGCAGTTGCTCTTTTACAATATCGACACCTGTGATCATTTCGGTGACCGGATGTTCTACCTGTACGCGGGTATTCATCTCGATAAAGTAAAACTCGCCGTTTTCATACAAGAACTCAAAGGTGCCTGCACCACGATAGCCAAGTCTTTTACAGGCATCGACACAACGCGCACCCATGTAGTCACGTTGTTCCTGTGTAATGCCCGGTGCCGGCGCTTCTTCTACCACTTTCTGGTGACGACGTTGCATAGAGCAATCGCGCTCGGCCAGATGAATGGCATCGCCGTGGGTGTCTGCAAGTACCTGAAACTCTACATGGCGAGGTTTTTCCAGAAACTTCTCCATGTAAACAATATCGTTATTAAAGGCACCAGCGGCTTCGGTTTTGGTTAACTGGATAGATTCGATGAGTTCGTCATCGCTATGCACCACTCGCATCCCGCGACCACCACCACCACCTGCCGCCTTAATAATAATCGGATAGCCGATTTTTTTGGCGATCTCGCGGTTTAGTGCCGGATCATCGCCTAGTGGCCCATCCGATCCCGGCACGCAAGGCACACCGGCTGCGCGCATCTCGCGAATCGCACTGACTTTATCTCCCATCAGCCGGATAACATTTGGTGACGGACCGATAAAGGTAAAGCCACTCGATTCAACCCGTTCTGCAAAATCGGCGTTTTCAGATAAAAATCCGTAGCCTGGATGAATCGCGTCGGCGTCGGTAATTTCTGCGGCACTGATCAGTGCCGGAATATTAAGATAGCTGTCGGTGGATTGCGGCGGGCCGATGCAAACGGCCTCATCAGCAAGCCTTACGTGCTTGAGCTCTCTGTCGGCAGTGGAATAAACAGCCACAGTGCCTATGCCCATATCACGGCAACAGCGCATGATGCGTAGTGCTATTTCACCACGGTTTGCGATAAGTACCTTTTTCATTAGCTAGTCGTCAACCACCATCAATGGCTGACCAAACTCGACTGGCTGACCATCCTCCACCAGCACAGCTTTGATCGTACCGCTGACCTCGCTTTCGATCTGGTTGAGAATTTTCATTGCTTCGACAATACAAATGGTGTCACCCGGCTTGACCGTCTGCCCGACCGATACGAACGCCGCTGAGCCCGGAGACGGCGATGCATAGAAGGTTCCGACCATCGGCGATTCGATCACTGTCCCTTCCAGCGAAGCTTCTGGCTCTGGTGCCACACCGAGCTGGGCTGGCGCTGGAGGAGGTGCAGACGCCACTGCCACCTGTGCTGGCGGCGCCGGAGCTGCCACCATTGCCGGGCCACTGATTGCCCTGCTGATTCGAACAGATTCTTCCCCTTCCTTAATCTCGATTTCCGAGATTCCGGATTCCTCCAGCAACTCAATCAGCTTTTTTACTTTGCGAATATCCATGGCGACCTGGGTTCTGTAGAATGCACGGCGGGGCTAAATGGACTTAGACGCAAATCGGACCCACCCGCCAGATTCATCGTGACAATAGCCTGGCAATGCTTTTTGCTGCCGGATTCGCCGGTCACTCTCAAAACCCCAAAAAGGCAATTTTTGAGTGTTTTCGCTGCATTACGGACCATCTTCGATGCAATTCGCGGAAGTTTAACACAAACCTCCTGTGGCTTCGTACATATTGACAAGTGAATTCGCGGAATTAAAGGTCTGTGGCACCACCTTGCCTTACAAGACATCCATATTTAGCCCGAAGCGATTGTCTACTATACCAACCGTGCTGCGTAACCCGAGCATCGGGGTGAACATGTGCATTCGTCTGCTTCGGTAGGTGCGGAGCTTACAAACGGCGATATGACTATTGAGCATCCAATCCCAATGAGCAACGAAACCATCACCCCTTGCGACAGCTTTGCCAGTCTTTCTCCCGACATGATCATCGATGCTGTTGAAGCACAGTCCCTGCAGTGCGATGGTCGACTGTTAGCGCTCAACAGTTATGAAAACCGGGTATACCGGATTGGCATAGATGATGGCCAACCCCTGATCGCAAAATTCTATCGGCCAGGCCGCTGGTCACGAGATCAGATCATTGAAGAGCATCAGTTTGCGCAGGAATTAGCTGACGCAGAAATCCCGGTGGTTGCTCCAATAGCTAATGCCAGCGGAGACACTCTGTGCGAACACGACGGTTTTTTGTTTGCTCTTTATCCGATGCGTGGCGGCCGCTCACCCGAACTGGATAACCCGCAACAACTGCAGCTGGTGGGCAGATTTATAGGCCGGCTGCATAAGGTGGCTGAGAGTCAGAGCTTTGTAAATCGCGCTGTTATAGATTGCGAGACGCTTGGCACACTGCCAGTTCAGTACCTGGTGGAAAACGATCGATTGCCTTACAGCCTGGCTGATGCTTATCGCAATATATGCGAAGACTTGCTGGAAAAGGTTCACCAACGATTTGAACAATACAGCCAGTTAGCCACCATTCGGCTGCATGGTGATTTTCACCCGGGCAATATCCTCATGCGTGATGAGTCGATACACATTGTTGATCTCGATGATGCGCGCACCGGACCCGCTGTGCAGGATCTATGGATGTTTTTGTCGGGTGATAGAAACTATCAACAGGCACGACTGGCAGACTTACTCGATGGCTACACAATGTTTCGCGAGTTTAATTCCGCCGAGCTGGGATTGATTGAAGCATTACGCACGCTGCGGATTATTCACTATGCCGCATGGCTTGACCAACGCAGCGAAGAACCAGCCTTTCAGCAGGCATTTCCGTGGTTATCGAGCAATCGTTACTGGGATGATCATATCCTTGCGCTAAAAGAACAAAGCTCAGCACTGGACGAACCATTGCTGCGGTGGGATTAACCTAATCGCATTCGTTACAACAGTGAACTCATGCTCAGGTTATCCATCAATAAACTCAACACCTTCTACCGCTTCGCTTTCAAAATTAAAAACCTGCGCGTAAAACCACAGCTCCGCTGACAGTGCCTTGATAATATTTTTACTCTGGCGAAAGCCGTGCCCTTCTCCTTCAAAGGGAACATAGGCTACCTGCAGTCCATTTTTAACCAGTACATCAATCATCATTTCAGCCTGACTGGGCGGCACAACTTTATCATCGAGACCCTGCAAAAAAATCACCGGGCATTTAATCGAGTCAGCATGGTTAATCGGTGAACGCTGATGATACAAAGCCTCTTCCTGAGGATATGGCCCGATCAAGGTATCGAGGTAACGTGATTCGAACTTGTGTGTATCTTGCGCCAGCGCTGTTAAGTCAGTCACACCATATAAGCTGGCTCCGGCTTTAAATACATTGGTAAATGCCAGTCCGGCAAGCGTGGTAAAACCACCGGCACTGCCACCGCGAATGGCAACACGATCAACATCAATCAGTTTCTGTTGCGCCAGATGCCGCACCGCGTGTTCGCAATCTTCAACATCTGCCACACCCCATTGACCCTTCAATGCATCACGATATTGACGACCAAAGCCGGTGCTGCCGCGATAGTTCACATCGAGAACTGCAAATCCACGGTTAGTCCAGAACTGAATTTTCAGACTTAAATCGTTTTGTGTGGCGGAGGTCGGGCCGCCGTGAATCATCACGATCAGCGGCGGCAGTTCATCAGCCGCTGCCGAATACCCGACATTGACTGGTGCATAGAAAAAGGCGTGTGCAGTGTCACCACCGGCAGTGGGATAGCTGATGGGCTCGCCGTGTGAGAAGTTTTTCGTGTTGAGCTCAATGGTTGAAGATCTGCACACAAGGTGCTCCTCAAACGCGCGGCCGCCGCCACCCGGTAAGTCCTGCAGTTTACCGG
>CALLLY010000352.1 GCA_938008205.1 uncultured Granulosicoccaceae bacterium | reverse complement strand
CTTCAATCGTGGACAGCACCGGTGCATCTTTGACTGCGGTAAAGACAATATCGCGAGACAGCGTATTACCGAACACATCGCCATCGTTAATCTCAAAGCTTACCGTGCGGGTCAGATCAGACGGATCCTCACTGGTGTTTTCATAAGTGACAGAGCGAATAGCAGTCTGATAATCGGCAATAGTAGCGGTGCCGAACAGATTCATTACCCCGGTGGTGGCATTGTAGGAGCCGGTGATACCGTTTTGATTGGTGAAGTTCAGGACATCCTCGCCAGTGGCAAAGTTGCCACTGATGCTGACTCTGGCGCTTTCGATCTGGGTATCATCGACATCCGATAACGTCAGGTTGCCGGTAATAATAATCGCAGCATCGTTTTCGGTATACTCCGCCGGCATCGCTTCGATGTTTAAAAGCACAGGCGCATCATTCACAGCGATGAAGTCGATATCACGCGTTAGTGTGTTGCTATTGATATCGCCATCGTTGATGGTAAAACTGATCGTACGAGTGAGATCAGATGGATCTTCACCGGCGTTTTCATAGGTTATCGAGCGAAGAGCTGTCTGATAGTCTGCAAGCGTTGCCGTGCCGGTCAGGCTTAATACACCCGTTGTCGAATTAAAGGTGCCGGTAATACCAGCCTGATCAGTGAAGTTCAGGACGTCTTCGCCACTGGCAAAGTTACCACTGATGGCCACTTTGGCTGATTCTATATGGGTATCATCAAAGTCACTGATAGCGATGGTATCTGTGACAAGGACAGCAGGGTCATTCTCGGTATAGGTGACTGCAGATAATTCGATGCTGGCAAGCGTCGGTGCATCGTTCACTGCGGTGAATTCAATATCGCGTGTCAGCGTGTTGCTGTTTGTGTCACCATCATTGATGGTAAAGCTGACGGTGCGCGTCAGATCGGAGGGGTTGTCACTGGTGTTCTCATAGGTAACCGAGCGGATTGCAGTCTGGTAGTCTGCGAGCGTTGCTGTGCCGGTCAGGCTTAGTACACCCGTTGTCGAATTAAAGGCGCCGGAAATGCCAGCCTGATCAGTGAAGTTCAGGACATCTTCGCCATTGGCAAAGTTACCGCTAATAACAACTGTCGCTGATTCGATATGAGTGTCGTCTACATCACCTAAAGAGAGATTGCCGGTGACGATCACCGGCAGATCATTCTCGGTATAGGCAGCGGGAAGCCCCTCGATCGTTGACAGCACAGGTGCATCGTTTACGGCGGTAAACTCAATTGCGCGGCTAAGGGTGTTGCTGTTTGTGTCGCCGTCATTGATGGTAAAGCTGATGGTTCGCGTGAGATCAGACGGATTGTCGCTGGTGTTCTCGTAAGTGACGGTGCGAATTGCAGCCTGATAATCGGCAACAGATGCCGTGCCGATTAGAGTGAGGATTCCTGTAGAGCTGTTATAGCTGCCGGTGATACCGAGTTGGTTGGTAAAGTTAAGAATGTCTTCACCGGAAGCAAAGTTGTTGCTGATGGAAACGGTTGCGCTTTCGATATTGATATCGTCAACATCAAAGAGCGACAGATTACCGGTAACAATCACTGGTGTATCGTTCTCGGTGTAGCCGGCCGGCAGGCCTTCAATTGTAGACAGTACCGAAGCGTCATTTACAGCGGTGAATTCGATGTCGCGAGTTAGCGTATTGCTGTCACTGTCGCCGTCGTTGATGGTAAAGCTGACGGTGCGCGTCAGATCGGAGGGGTCGTCACTGGTGTTCTCATAGGTGATTGTTCGAATAGCCGACTGGTATTCGGCCAGGGTTGCAGCACCTGTCAGTTCCATCACACCGGTGGCAGCATTGTAGCTACCGGCAATGCCGGATTGATTAGTGAAGTTCAGTATATCTTCACCGTTGGCAAAGTTTCCGGTGATCGCTACTGTGGCTGATTCAATGTGGGTATCGTCTAGGTCGCCCACCGACAGATTACCAGTGATAACAACGGCTGGGTCGTTTTCTGTGTAAGATGCCGGCAAGCCTTCAATAGTAGACAGCGTCGGTGCATCGTTTTCGGCGGTAAATTCGATGCTGCGGCTGAGCGTGTTGCTGTTTGTATCGCCATCATTGATGGTAAAGCTGACAGTGCGCGTGAGATCCGAAGGATCGTCGCTTGTGTTCTCGTAGGTAACAGTTCGAATTGCAGTTTGATAATCGGCAACGGTTGCAGTTCCGAACAAGGTTAGTACACCGGTCGAGTCGTTGTAGTTACCAAAAATACCCAACTGGTTGGTAAAATATAGTACATCCTCACCGCTCGTAAAGTTTCCACTGATGGAAACGGTGGCGCTTTCTATATTGACATCATCAACATCAAACAACGACAGATTGCCGGTGAGAATTATAGGTGTATCGTTTTCGGTGTAGCTCGCTGGCAAGCCTTCAATGGTCGACAGTGCTGGCGCGTCGTTCTCTACCGAAAGACTAACATTGCGCGTTAACGTATTGCTGTTGATGTCACCATCGTTGATGGTAAAGCTGATGGTTCGCGTGAGATCCGATGGGTCGTCACTGGTGTTCTCATAGGTAATCGAACGAATAGCTGTCTGGTATTCAGCCAGCGTTGCAGGGCCTGACAGGCTGAGCACTCCGCTTGTTGCGTTATAGGTGCCGGTGATGCCCGACTGGTTAGTGAATTTCAGTACATCTTCACCATTGGCGAAATTTCCACTTATTGCAACCGTTGCTGACTCAATGTGTGTGTCATCAACATCACTGATGGCGATTGTGTCTGTCAGAATGACAGCCGCATCATTCTCGGTGTAGGAAACTGTTGTGCCTTCAATTGACGACAGTATCGGGGCATCGTTCTGTTCGTTAAACAAAATGTCCCGGGTGACAGCGGTGCTTAAAACATCGCCGTCGTTTACCTCAAAGCTAATGGTACGCGTGAGTGATGATGGATTTTCGCTGGAGTTCGAGTAGCTTACTGACCTAAGTGCCGTCTGGTAATTGGCTACCGACGAAGTGCCGGTTAGTGTCAGTACACCGGTAGTGCTGTTATAGTTTCCACTGATACCCAGTTGATTAGTGAAGTTGAGCTCGTCTTCGCCGCTGGCAAAGTTATTTGAAATGGTGACGGTGGCACTTTCCAGATTGCTATCGTCTTTATCGTCTACTGTGAGGTTGCCGGTTATTTGCACGCCCGGGCTGTTTTCGGTATAGCTTGCGGCGATACTCTCGATTGTAGAAAGTGTTGGCGGGTCGTTTTCAGCAACAACAGAGATATTTCTTATTAACGAATTGCTATTGTCGTCACCATCAAAGATCTGAAAGCTCACGGAACGCGTCAGTGTAGAGGGATCGTCCGAGGTGTTTTCGTAAGTGACTGAGCGAATCGCTGTTTGATAGTCGTTTAGTGTGGCGCTTCCACTGAGTGTCATCACTCCTGTTGAGGAATTATAAGAGCCGGAGATCCCCAGTTGATTGGTAAAACCCAGAACATCCTCGACACTGGTGAAGTTAGCGTTTATGGATATTGTTGCAGATTCAATCTGGGTGTCGTCTATATCACTGATAACGAGTGTATCGCTCACAGCGACCTTACCATCGTTTTCAGTGTAGACCAGGTTGGCCGCTTCGATTGAACTTAGTATCGAAGCATCGTTCACCGGAGTCACATTCACGTTCGTGGTAAAAATGTCAGACGGTGGTTGTAAATCAATCGCCCATGCAATGATGTTTGCGACCAGCCTGTCGTTCGGGGTAGTCACGGTTCCACCAACTCCCATGTTGGCGCGGAAGATACCTTCATCTGAAGTCAGTAGTACATATCCGGCGCCAACCGACCGTAGCACCATTGTCGGATTGGTTGTGGCGGCGTCTCTGGCAAGTACTAGATCACCTGGGCTGAGACTGGACGGATCAAACTGAGCAATAGTGCCGGCCGCATTGAAGGTCGCGCCAATTGCTCCAACCTCTCCGAACGGGCCATCCATAATTGGATGAGTATCATTTTCAACTGTCCAGTTAGTGTTGCCTCCGTTTATCGTTACCAGACCGTACCTGCTAGTTAATGGATCGTAGGTGTCGGCATCACTGGTGGCGATCAGAATTCCGCCGGCGTTGACCCAGGTATTTATCGTGGTGAATTCTGCGTCGGTAATAGCGCTGTCATGAACAAATCCGTCCATTAACAAACTACCTTGCGAAAGATAAGCTGTGTTTATATTGCTGCTTTGAGCAGCCACCGAAACAGTGGTCGGGATAGTGCCGTTGGGTCCGAAGTTCGGGTTTTTGGCAATGATAGCATCTGCTTCAGGCCAGGAGCCCCCACTAAACACATAGCTGTTGGGTTCACCTGGGAGTACAACAATGTTGCTGTTGCCATTGTTGATATAGAAGTCGAATACCGTGTATGGAACGCCATTCTGCTCCGGGGGTGGTACGTAAGTTAACAAGTTATTGTCAAGCTGTGTGCGTGTAATAACATCGCCATTGCTTACTGTGGAACCTGATAACTGGAGCTCACCATTGGCTGGTACAGAAGTAATGGTGATCGTTTGGATCGACGCTGTAGGGCTGCCGGTAAAAATAAAATCGTTGACGCTTAATGTGTAGGTAATGTCTTCGTTCGTAGTGATGAACCCACCGCCAGCCTGTCCGACAAAAACATTCACTCTGGAAGTGACTGAGTCGGAGCCTGAGTTGGCTGTTCCGTCACCATCGTTTAGTACAAAATCTACGGAACGCTGGCCAAGAGTGCTGCTGGTACTTTCAAAGGTAAATGCCTGCAAAAGAGATTCGATTCTTGCAATAGTTGCATTCGCCGTAAAATTAACATCGACCATGCTGGTGGATACATTCGCCAGGGTGCCAATATTAACGCCGCCGACACTTACGGTCGATCCATTGGTAAATCCCGCTGAGAGTCCGACGTTGCCCGATGTGTCTATACCGAGTTGATCACCGGCGCTGAACAGGACGCCGTTCAGACTTAAGCTGCCTGCCGCAAAATCTGTTGCCTCATCCGGATCGGAAATGCTTGCAATGACTCCCTGATCAAGATTGGTTGATGAGCCGTCGTTTAACGCATAAACACTTTCTCCACCCAGGCTGTTTAATGCTGGTGCGTCGTTAACCCGGGTAATGTTCAGATTTTCTGATGTGATCGTAGTGCCTGTGTCACCGTCCGTCAGGCTAACCTGCCAGGTTCTTGAGACCTGTGGGCTCTCGGATAAATGCTCAAAAGCAATCTGACGCAGAACTGCCTGAACGGCGTCCTCAGTTGCCGATGCATTGAAATTGATCACTAGCGGGTTGGTGCCGTCTCCACCGGTATGTGAGCCGATCAGCACCCCTTCATAGTGCAGCGTGGAAGTGCCGGCGCCTACTTGTCCGGCACCACTGCCAGTGGAGATTATGCTCAACTCGTCCAGTGCATTTGCACCACTGGTGAGCGTGATTGTCATGGTGCCGCCGTCAAAGTCGGCAGAGTCGATATCCGTGACGGTAGCCGTAGGAGCTAGCTGGGTAGCAGTAGCATTTTCAATATAGGTTATCGGACCACCGAGCGTTATGGCAGGCGGATCATTCAGCGCATTGACTGTGATATTCCGCGATAAAGTATTGCTGTTAATGTCACCATCATTAACGGTAAAACTCACGGTGCGAGGCAGGGTTGATGGATTTTCGCTGGTGTTTTCGTAAGTGATGGATCTAATCGCAGTCTGGTATTCTGCAATCGTTGCTGTACCGGTGAGTGTCAGAACTCCGCTTAAATTGTTATATGCGCCGGAGATTCCGGATTGGTTGGAGAAGTTTAATAC
>CALLLY010000351.1 GCA_938008205.1 uncultured Granulosicoccaceae bacterium | reverse complement strand
TTCAGGTTACTCACAAACTTGTTGAGAGTTTCACTGAAACCACTTCTAATAATCATTATCCGCTGATTTCGCTCATTTGATTTTTCGCTCGCATCATCACGAGATGTTTTCTTGCTACCAGTGAGAACGCTACAGGGCTGGCCTGGTGTCTGTTTGCCACCATAACGCAAACGTCCGCGCCTGATATTTGTGGAAGTTGATGGAATATTACCCTCGCCCAGTGTTTCCAAATTACTATCTCACTTTATATTCGTTCTTGTGTGGAGACGCGACTGAGAGTTCCTGCATCGAAATTCTAAGGCAATCCATATCGAATTTCCCACCAATAGATCCCAAAACTGCAACCCAGTCTGACTGTATTTGGCGCTTTCCAGTAAGCATAGAACTGAATCCACCACCCGTCAACGTCATGACGCAAAAACGTTCAATATCCGTTGTTTACCCTCTTGGGGAGAGGTGGTAGCAGTCATTAACTTGGCTAGTTGCACCAGCAAACCTGACATCCGAGCGGGTTTAACCGAGGTGTTTCGACTCGCTGCGGCTTCGGGAGTCCTGTAAAGTCAACTAAAATCCAGGCATTGACGACACACTCTTTGGAGCGGTTTTCCGAGCCTACGCAACCAGAATCTTAAACAGACGGGCTCAGCACATCACCCGGAAAGGCGACCTCTCTGAATTGATCAATATTGAGGAAGATCTGGATGTTCGCTAAAGTTCGGACGCAAATGTTGGTTCAAAAAATTCCACGCTAATGATAAAAAATATTACGGTTTTCACTATTTTACTTCTAATCACCTTCGGAATTATCGAACTAGCCTCCCGTGTGATTCTTCCAATTTCCCCTGGAGTTAAGAAAACAGATCTCGACGGCAACGAAATAGACATTAGCTGGAACGCCGAAAACACTACATTTATTCAAACAAGCCCCGAATGGCATTTAACTTCTTCAAACGACGAACTTGGCAATAGAATTGTTCCGACAGCAAATGAAGCGGCCGAAAAAATACTTTTTCTCGGTGATTCTTTTACCTATGGATTGGGAGTTACTGACGATGGCAGCATTCCGAATATAGTTTGCAAAGCTGCCAAACTCAATTGTGTGAACCTCGGCGTACCCGGCTCTGGCATGGTGGTGCAAAAAGACAAGCTGACTACGTATCTGGAGACCAGTCAAAATGAGAATATTTCGACCATCTACCACCTTATTATGGCAAGCACAGAACAAAATTTTTCAGGTAATGACATCACAGATACAAACATTGAGCTATCAACTGCAAATTCAGTCAGTGTAGAAATTGCTGAGGACCCCGTACTATTGAAAGTGGCTAGATGGTCGAGCAAAAATAGTAACTTCGTAAGAATAATGCGGTTTTACCTCGGCTCATGGTTACGCAGTGTAATATTCAAGAGCACAGACAGCGGACTATCGGAACAAGAAATAGAGAATTTCGCACAAGTGATGACACAAATTAGCCAACAAGCTGAATCGCAGAACATAAACTATGTACCGCTGCTTGTATCACCCTATTCTGAACTGGCTAACAACACCTATCTAACAACCAGGGAACAAATCCAGAATCAGACCAGCCTGGAAATTTCTCTTCCCGACTATTCCACCACAAAAGCTGCTGCGTCATTGTTCTATCCGCTAGACGGGCACTTCAACGAGGCGGGGGCGAAGTTCTACGGAGAATTCATCATTGAATCATATTTTTCAAATTAGGCTTTCGCTTATAAAAAACGGCCACTGGGTTTAATTACGCAGGATTTTTTAATAACATCCACACGCATTTCCAATGCACACAGCGTTCGTCTACTGCTTTGGCTGCTCACTAAATTTATGTTTCGTGAAAGCATAAATGTAATGACAACAAACCCCCAACAATAATCCTATAACACCACCAGCCACATCCAATGCAAAGTCACTTACTCGCGGAGAGCGGCCCACCACAAGCAGTTGCAGGGACTCCGTCAGCAAAGCAAAAACCGAGATCGCTGCCACCGTAAATATAACCCCCAACTGGAAACTCACACGGCTGGCTAACAACCCGATCAACAGAAAAGCGGCAAAATGCCCTAGCTTACTCACTTCTGCTCCCGTGCCAGCGAGGTCATTAATCCCAAAAACCTGAAAGAGAAAGGTACGAGTACTGGAAAGAAATAAATGAGGGGTGGATGCAGCTATTTTCTGAGTAATCTCCACCATCAAGTGCTGCGGCATTAGCACCGCTATAGCAACTGCAATCGCCAGCACCATAAATAGCGATAAAAGCTTCCGGCTCATCATTCGATAGGCCGTCACTGACAACCAAAACAACAAACCAAGCCAGACCACCAGGATAATGACTTTCATTTTATTGTAAAACGGCGCCTCCTCCAGCAGCGACAACACGGGATCGCTGACCGTAAATTCACCGCCGGCCTGCAATAATCTAAACACAATATCAATACTGCCCAGCTGCTCACGCAATAACTCTAAGTGTGTGTATTTTTTATTTTCAATTGTCCCGTCCAGAACAGCACTCATATGACTGCCAACTCGATCGCCTTGCCGATCTCTGTAAATAATAGTACCGCTTGCTCTTGCCCACTCTTTACTACCAGGAACAACATTATTGCTACTCCCGGTAAAGCTAAATTGAATATATGCAGGCGTATCAATCTTTACATTTTGCGAAATACTATGACTCGCGCCTGACGAGTTGAGAATAGACGCACTCTCACCATCGAAGGTCACCTGCTCTGAGCCTGATTCCTGCCAAAAGCGGTTCCCCTGTTGAAACTGGGGATCAATAAGCAGCTGAGGGGTTGCTACATGGAATCGATCCACACTCACTAACAAATACATGGTTAAAAGCGAAAGCAACAGCAGCATGGCCAATATCAGCCATTTCCTTATCTCAGGTTGAATTATTCCCATTAGATTTCGTATTTAGCCTTGAGCCAACATTTATAAGATAGATAAAACCGAGATCGGAAATGCCTTCACAGACAAACAGACCGAGCATGGCAGATCAAGCACGCTACGTACGATCATGCAGCTCAACGATCCTTAGCAGAATACAAATCTTCAGATCTCAGCACCACAACTGCTGCTAAAGTCTGACGCCACTTGCTCACGACCGGCAATTAATGAGGTAGTTGGCAAATGACCATTGTCATGACACACTTCTCATTATGAAACTAGCAACACGAAGCACAGTTAGACTAAGCTTCCCGGCAGCGCCTCTGGATTGCCCCGGGCAAATGTGAAACTACACCGCGACTGCTGAAACGTAATTTTGCCCTACCTTCCGCATTACTAACACGATTTTTGAAAGAGTATCCCCCCTTATGTGCGGCATTGCCGGTTTTCTGACTCAACAGACCTGTACCAACGACAACCTAAGAATGCAGGCGCTAAAAATGAGCGATGCAATTTCCCACAGAGGGCCAGACGGGGATGGGGCCTGGTGCGATAGCAACGCTGGCATCGCGTTGTCGCATCGCAGGTTGTCAATCGTAGATCTCTCACCGACTGGCGCACAGCCAATGACCTCGAGCTGTGGAAAGCTGGTTATGGTTTATAACGGGGAGGTTTACAACGCAGAAAAACTGAAGTCGGAGCTGGCATCCAATGGCACAAACTTCCGCGGAACATCTGACTCTGAAGTGATTCTGGAGGGATTTGCGCAATGGGGCATCGAAAATACCGTGCAGCGTCTCATCGGAATGTTCGCTATTGCCATATGGAATCGCGAGACGAAGCGTCTAACGCTGGTACGTGACAGACTGGGGATTAAGCCTGTTTACTGGTCTTACCATCGAAACACGTTTCTTTTTGGCTCAGAGCTTAAAGCGCTTCGGCAGCACCCGGATTGTCCAACAGCACTCGATCATCAGGCAATTTCCAGTTATCTCCGCAAGAGTTACATCAATGCGCCCAAAACTATTTTTGAAAATATCCAAAAGCTGCAGCCAGGCTCTATCCTGACATTCTCAATAAATAAAGAACCTTCGGTAACGCAGTACTGGTCACTACACGATACCGCCATTCAAGGCTCACTAAATCAAGACAAGCGGAATGACGCCGAGCTAGTTACCGAACTGGAAGAGCTGTTAACCGATGCAGTAAAAATGAGAATGATTGCAGATGTGCCCCTGGGAGCATTCCTCTCCGGCGGCATTGACTCATCCACGATTGCTGCACTTATGCAAACACAAAGCTCAAGTCCGATTCGCACATTCTCGATCGGATTCGAAGAAGATAGCTACAACGAAGCGCCACACGCTGCGGCAGTTGCCAAACACCTCGGTACAGACCACCACGACCTGTATGTCACATCAGACGATGCGCTGGACGTTATCCCGAAACTTCACACCATGTACGATGAGCCGTTCGCAGATATGTCACAAATTCCTACTTATCTGATTTCAAAGTTGACCCGCGAACATGTAACGGTGGCTCTCTCGGGCGACGGTGGTGATGAGCTGTTTGCCGGCTATGAACGCTATTTCACTGCCGCAAAATATCACCAGATCCTGAACCAACCGGAGTCTATTCGTAAGTTACAAGCTTCTGCTCTGGACGCTATATCGCCTGCGATCCTGAACAAAATAAGTCACTGTCTGCCCAACAACATCGGGAAACTATTACGCGGCAAAAATCTGAAAAAAGTTCCTGGATTACTGCGCGATGGAAATTCACTATCGCTGTACCAATCCCTGATTTGGCACCTGGAAGACACCAACAGCTCGCTCACCAACCAGGTTCTTTCACCTGATCTTGTATGGGAGCAAGCACACCAACAAAACTTCACTGATAAATACAGCTTGATGCAATACGTTGACAGCCAGGATTATCTGCCAGATGACATTCTCACAAAAGTCGACCGGGCAAGCATGGCGTCCTCGCTGGAAGCAAGAGTTCCAATGATCGACCATCGAGTGGTTGAATTCGCCTGGAAACTTCCAGAACGGATGAAAGTAAGAAATGGAAAAGGCAAGTGGATCTTGCGACAAGTTCTAAGTAGGCATGTGCCCCAGCAACTCATTGATCGGCCCAAAATGGGATTTGGTGTACCTATCGATTCATGGTTGCGCGGCCCACTAAAGGACTGGGCAGAAACCTTACTTTCAGAACAAGCACTAAAGGAAACCGGTATATTTAACGCGTCGACAATTAGACGCAGATGGTCTGAACACCAGAACGGAACCTGGAATTGGCAATTTCACCTATGGGATGTGTTAATGATGCAGAGCTGGTTAACCAACAGTGAGCTTCGATAAACGCCAAAACGTTTTCTTTTCCAGCAATTGAGCCTTAGCCTGGATTAGATGCGAAAGACCGGACTAGTTGGAGCCAGCCCAAGCATCACGCTTCCCGCTTGGCTAAGCCAATGAGGCTGCAGCATGCCATGCTGCAGAACAGAAAATATATCTCTATGAGCGCGTTCTATCGGTGAAGAGGTATACATCGCCGCCGTACCTGCTGTCGCGTAAATTTCACTCAACACGCTTCTGGCAGCAGTTGCTGTGTTGATGGACGCCGCCCAAACCGCAGCATATTCGAGGTTGGTCGCTTCATCCCCGGAACAAGCGCGATCCCACAGAACCGCCACACTCCGGTGCAGTTCAGCCCGGGCAGATCCCAACATAAAGCCTGCTTTCGCCGGAAGCGCCTGCACGTGCTGATGATCGCGAAAGTTCGGTCCGGGATTATCATTGACTTTGTCATGCCCCAATTGAATGAAGGAATCCAGAGCCCCTTGTGCGGCTCCCAAAGCTATCGATGCACAACCTGCAGAATTAATGCAACAGATAGGAATCCTGCCTATCGGTTCGTCAATCAAACTCGCATCCTCGAACGCAAATGATCTTTCGTGTGGCACACTTACATTTTTCAATTCGATATCGTGGCTTCCAGTTCCACGCAGGCCACCAACGTTCCACGTGTCGATAATCTGAACGTTAGACTTGTGCACATACATAAAACGCAAAGGGGGCATGCTTTTTACCGGATTACCTGCCTCATCTTTGACAAAACATCTCAATGCGAACCAGTCTGCTAATTCGCAACCAGAGACCAGAGTCCAGCGACCATTAACCAGGTAACCGCCGTCCACAGACGTAGCTATTCCCTCCGGTCGGCTGGAGTTAGCAAATAGAAGTGATCTGTCGGTGTAGACCTCCTCCCGTACTGAGCGTTCGACAAAGCGCCCAAAGGAGCAAGCTAACCCGTTATTCCAAGCAACCCAAGCGGCAGAGGCCTCCACCTTGGAGAGGTCCTCATAGGCCTCAAGCCAACGAAGCGGCCCTTCAGTTTCGCCTCCATAGCAACTCTCCAGCGGCAAACGACACAAGCCCTCCTGCACCATTCTCTGAACCACAGGCTGCGCCAATCGGCGAGAAGATTCTGTATCAGCTCGATTTGACCAAATCAGATCAGCCAAAGACTGGCTTTCTGTTTCCACCGAATTCACCACGCTTGCCATTCCATGTACTCATTTCAGGATGGCCTAGCTTAGCAGACCATCCCCGGTTTTTTTTGTGCAATATCACAATCGATCAATTACACTCCACCCGGAATTGTCTTTTGGAAAGGCACAAATTGCAAGCTTTCCACCGGGTCGTTGCAGGCCCGTGATACGTACACTTCGCAAGCGTACTTGAACACCACCAATAGCAGCCACACAATTTCAAAAATGATTAGTGAGTATCGCAAAGATATAGATGGCCTCAGAGCTATCGCAGTATTAGCAGTGTTGATGTTTCATCTCGACATTGCCTTATTTAGCGGCGGCTACATCGGGGTCGACGTATTTTTTGTCATCAGCGGATACCTGATTTCGAAAAACATCCTAAGCGAAGTTGATTCCACTGGCAGATTCTCCTTTAAAAACTTCTACATTCGGCGTTCGCGCCGATTGTTTCCCGCTCTTATAGTCACCGTAATCGCCACAATTGTCACAGCCACTTTCATGTTTGAGCCAGAACATTTAAAAAGAATGGCAGGCGCTGCTGTCTACACTCTCGGGTTTGTTTCAAACTTTTATTTTTGGCAGGAAGGAGGCTACTTCGCCATCTCAGGCGACTATAAACCTCTTCTACACACCTGGTCGCTAAGTGTTGAGGAACAATACTATTTGTTCTATCCCATAGCGCTAGTGCTAATAAGAAAATGGCTAAGACCACTCACGCTGGTTCTGCTAACAATTGCGCTTATCACATCACTTCTGTTGTCAGACTACCTGTACTACGACGGCAGACCGAATGCAGTTTTCTTTCTTCTGCCAACAAGAATTTTCGAATTTTTACTGGGTGCCGTCGTTCTTTTTTTCTCACACAATAAAAAACAAAGCGTCCTGACAAATCAATTGCTGACCATAACCGGCCTAACTGCTATTCTTCTGACAGCTGTTTTTTATGATCCGACAACACCAAATCCAACTCTGTATGCTTTAATTCCTTGCGGTGGTGCAGTGGCACTCCTTTTTTCAGGCCCATGCTCTATCCGATCCCTGTTACTTGAAAACAAACCAATGATCTGGATTGGGAAAATTAGCTATTCACTATATCTTGTTCACTGGCCCCTTATCGTTTTCTATAGTTATAACTCAACTGAGAAATTAAGCTATAACTCCGCCGCCATGTTGTTTTGCATTTCCATCGTGCTAGCGGCCACCCTGCACTATCTTGTCGAAAAGCCCCTGCGTCATGGCAATAACCCTTCTCTTAAGCGCCCTAAACACACCAGGTTCATCATCGGTTATCTCTCTCTGGCATTGGCTACCGTACTAATATCCTCAGTTTTTTGGGCACGCGGCTCCTTGCAATGGCGAAGTTCAGCAAACTATCTAAGCCGGGCAGAAATATCAGGCTTTAATGAGGCACTGCT
>CALLLY010000350.1 GCA_938008205.1 uncultured Granulosicoccaceae bacterium | reverse complement strand
AAAACTCGGAGATCACAATGTTGTCAGGCACGGTGTTGTTACGCAGGTCCTGCATGTAATCCAATGGCGGATAATCACCAAACAGTCTGTCGACAAACGGTTCCAGAAACTGTTTTTCTACATCTGTTCGGGCGCGCGGACGCTCAAGTGACAGCGCTGTCAGGATCTCAAGAGATATTTCGGGGTTAGCTACAGCGCGTCGGTAAAATGCGTTGATGAGCTGATTGGGTTTTCCAAGCCCGAGTGGTGTACCCATGACAATGCGATTGCCAAGCGTTGCCAGCGCCCGATCAACACATGCTTCTACCTCATCGAGATATACGGGCATAGGGGGGTCCAGGTTGTGTTTTTATTGAATGCGCGTGCGCCCTGCAAACGCGTGAGACAACGTGCCGCCATCAACATATTCAAGCTCACCACCTAACGGCACACCATGGGCAATACGCATAACAGAAAGGCTGCGCGCACGCGCCAGCTCACCGATATAGTGCGCGGTAGCTTCACCTTCTACGGTTGAATTGGTTGCAAGAATAATTTCACTCACTGTGCCTGCTTCAAAGCGTTCGCACAATGCTTCCAGGCCAAGTTGTTCAGGACCAATGCCGTCCAGCGGTGACAAACGCCCGTGTAATACAAAGTACAGGCCTCGATAGTCGGTGGCCTTTTCCAGCGCTGCCATATCGGATGGAGACTCGACGATGCACAGGATAGAGTGATCGCGAGAAGTATCCGAACACAGGTTGCAGATTTCAGCCTCGGTGAAGTTGCGACACACCTTGCAATGGCCAATACGTTCCATTGCGAGGCGCAGCATTTCGGAAAGTCTTGCGCCACCTTCACGGTTGCGCTGCAACAGTTGATAGGCCATCCGTTGTGCCGACTTCGGTCCGACGCCGGGCAGACAGCGCAATGATTCTATAAGTTCGTCCAGCAGTGCCATGTGATCGTTATCTTCGTGCTGTGACGAGGTAGCTGTTCATCTAGAATGGCAGCTTCATACCGGCCGGCAGCTGCAAGCCATCAGTTGCGCCGGCCATTAATTCCTTTGTTTTCACTTCAAGACGTTGCGCCGCATCGTTTACCGCTGCAGCGACGAGGTCTTCAAGCATATCTTTATCTTCACCCATTAAGGTATCGTCGATATTTACTTTTCGAAGTTCGTGACGGCCGGTCATCACTACCTTCACGAGTCCACCACCGGACTGGCCCTCGACTTCCAGGTCCGCCACTTCCTGCTGCGCCTGCTGCATCTTTTCCTGCATCTGTTGCGCCTGTTTCATCATGGCGCCTAAACCACCTTTCATAACCTGCCCTTTTCCTGGTCAATGGGATTTCTCAGTGAGAGTTTTTTATAAGCCATGAGATTTGTTTTTATTTGGAATCATCGTCATCGACCGGTTTTATGCTGCCGGTGCTGACGGTGCCGCCAAACTTTTCACAAATTTCTTTGACTATAGGATCTTCTTCTATGGCCGTACGCGCACTTTGCAAGCGATCTGACTCTGCCTGCTTTTCCACCATTGCCGGTGTACCGACGCTGAGCGCTTTTGGTACTTCAACTTTTAATTGCACTTCACCCTGGGCATAGTCGGACATTTTTTCACGCAGCCTTTCTTTCCAGCGTGGCGCGGCCAGGGATTCATAATCGGGATCGAGCTGCAGATGCACCTGATCTTTATCGGCCTGCACCAGTACGCAATTGCGGGCCAGCTGCAGTGGCATACCTGACACCGACAACGCAGCGACTATTTCAGGCCATTGCTCCGGTTTCCAGTCCAGTTTAGCTGGTGGCAACGCAGGTGCTGCAGGCTCCGGTTCGGCAACCGGTGCAGGTGTAGATTTTTTCGGCGCAGGTGCAGCCGGTGCGGCACGAGCAGCAACCTGAGATTTTGCACGCGGGGCTTGAGCCGGTGGTGAAGCAGGCGCTGCAGCAGGTGGCGCTGTGTTAACCGCAGGACTGCTTGCAGCAGCAACCGCCGGTTGTGCTACGGCGGGACCCGGTGCCGCAGGTGCCGGTGCTGACGGGCGCTGACCGGCAGCAGGCTTGAAAGCCAGCATACGGATTAAAGTCATTTCCAGAGCCTGGCGCTGATTCGGTGCGTGCGGCATGTCACGTCTGCCGAGCAAGCCGATCTGATACCACAGCTGCACATCGGCAGGAGCTATTGAATCGGCAAAACTTTTCACACGTTCTATATCGTGAATCTCGCCAATGTTGGCATTTTCTATGGTCTGCAACATGGCAATCTGGTGCAGTAACGTTAGCAATTCACCCAACACGAAGCTGTAGTCCGGCACATACTCGGCGAGAGTATCGACGTGGGTAAATATTTGATCACCGCGACCGGCTGCCAGCGCCTCCAGCACATCGTAAAGCCGCGAAGGTGAAAAGCGACCGAGCATGGCTTCGACCTGGGCCGCCTCTACTTTGCCTTGTCCATACGCGATGGCCTGATCAAGCAGACTGAGTGAGTCACGCACACTGCCATCGGCAGCCTGCGCAATGTGTGCAACTGCTGCTTCATCGTAGGTGACTTTTTCACTGTCGAGCAGTTTGCCCAAATAAGGGCGCAGCATTTGATCGGGCATATGCTTGAGGTTGAACTGCAGGCATCGCGATAAAACCGTGACTGGCAGCTTTTGCGGGTCAGTGGTGGCGAGTAGAAACTTTACGTGCGGCGGCGGTTCGTCCAGTGTTTTAAGCAGTGCATTAAAACTGCTTTTGGAAAACATGTGGACTTCATCGATCAGGTAGACTTTATATCGACCGCTGCCGGGCGCGTAGGCCACGTTGTCCATAAGCTCGCGAGTGTCATCAACACCGGTACGCGATGCGGCATCGACTTCAATCAGATCGAGAAACCTGCCTTCATCGACCTGCACACAGGCAGAACATTCACCACAGGGTGTTGAGCTGACGCCTTTTTCACAATTGAGGCACTTGGCAAAAATCCGTGCAACCGTGGTTTTACCCACGCCGCGCGTGCCGGTAAACAGGTAAGCATGATGCAGGCGATCATGATCAAGCGCATTGGTCAGCGCACGCAGTACGTGCTCCTGGCCAAGCATGTCTTCAAATTTTTTGGGACGCCAGCGTCTTGCGAGTGCTTCGTAACTCATATGCAGATGTAGCCTGTGTATTGCAGCAGACAACTAATCATGTCTATGATCAGGACATCCTTCAGGGTTAGACGCTGGTTTTAAGAGTGCCGGACCATAACGACCGGTAAAGATGGTGGCACTTCGCACCAGCCACATCCCGGCACCCGAGTCCACCGCTGCCGCTGCTCCCTTCCGGGCCTGACGGGGTTCACGGCTTATCGTCGCGAGAGGGCCGATGCAAAGCACCGTCAACCAATCCCCCATTGTCGGGGTTTGTTACGCTGCTTTCAAGTAGCAGCAGCAAGTAAGACAATAACAACGTCGCTGCGGGCGTTAACCTGTGTTTCACTAAACTGTCATCAAAAGGCACTAAACTGTTAGCAATGACTAACAAGCATGGAAAAAGAGGCAGTCAATGACGGCGCATATCCTCATTGTTGAGGATGAAAGTGGCATCCGGGAGCTGTTAAAGGAAGCGTTCAC
>CALLLY010000349.1 GCA_938008205.1 uncultured Granulosicoccaceae bacterium | reverse complement strand
CCGTCACTGTTCGGACAAGCGATCCTTGCCCCTGACGTTGGCTACTACGACTGATAATTGAAAAGAGTTGTACCAGTCAGACGTATGTAAGATTGTTTGGGCTGTAAGCGGTGGGAGCATGAAGCTCCGACTTCTGACTTTTAGATGTAACAACCCTGCGCAGTAAATGTGCAGGGTTTTTTATTTCTGGTTATTCAATCCTATCGCAATACGCATCATTCAGTGCGACAAGGACGCGAAACGTTTTACCAGTAGTATTGATTAGCATAATTACTTTCGATTGACTGACAACAGTAAGGTACTAGGAATAAAAACGCGACTGCGTTGTGTCGACAGTTACTTAAAACGCGAAAGCGTTTTCCCAGCGTGTTGATCAGTTTTGAGTTTCGCCGATCCACCGGGCAAAAGCGGCATGGATGCCAGCGTTAGCGCAGTTGCGCAAGGACGCGCATCTGCGCGGCCCGGTGGAGCGGCGATACTCAAAATGGCGCCCCACTTCCAAAGACCCAAATAACCTCATGGACAACAATAATAAAAAAGGACTAGCCATCATCCAGAAGCGCCACCCAAAGGGCCAATCATTCGCGATAAACACTTTGCCTATTTTGGTGTTTTTCAAAGTAGGGCCCGCTGCAAGCGACATCAAACCAGCCCGCCGCAAGCGAAACCAAACCAGCCCGCTGCAGGCGAAACCTAAACACTCAATGACCCACCATTATCACCAGAACTAATCCCCAAAATCATCGGCACAGCCGCCCTCGCCCAGTCTGCAGGCTTAATACAACTGGCAGCCCCTTCACCAAAACAACTGTCCAGCATATCGGTATGGATTACACCGGGATTAAGCGCTACGCATGTCATCCCGTCGGGCAGCTCCTCTGCCAGTGCTTTACTTAAACCTTCAACAGCCCACTTACTGGCGCAATAAGGTGCAACATCCGGTGCGACCGACCTTCCCCAACCGCTGCTGAAATTAACAATAACCCCGCTGCCGTTTTTCATCATTGACGGGCAGAACGCCTTTATCACATGGTAAACACCGTTGATATTCACATCAGTAACTTTCAAGAACTCTTCAGTGGGGACTTCCCAAAGCGATGCATTGGTATTAATGACACCGGCATTGTTGATCAAAATATCAGGTACACCCACATCAGCGACAACCCGATCACACCAGTTGTTTACTGCTTCAGAGTCAGTGATATCTACAACACTGAAATGACTTGCGGGAAACTGTTTGCCAAGCGCAGTTATCTCGGCCTTGTTACGGCCAATACCGGCAACGTTGTGTCCTTCTGCAATAAAGCCTTCCGCCATTGCCCGACCAAGGCCACGGGTAACACCGGTAATAACTATGTTTTTGCAGCTCATGCCTTAACGCCTGTAACGGTATGCCAGACATTATACTACAGCGTGCTATTTACAATGGCGATTGGAACTGGAGCACCGTGTGCCCCAACTAGTTACAGGTGATGGTTAATCGAGTGCCAGTACCGGTAGCGATTTTTACACCACGCACGGTCACCAGAGAATCAGCATCAGCGGTAACACTACCGGACCCATTGACCGAACCGGTGTTACCGTCAAAAGCTGTCAAACTACACTTGTGTCACCGACACCTTCCACACGATTCACTAGCGGCAACGAATAGAAAGCAGCGTACCTGTGCCCGTTACTACCGGTAAATTCTTTACAGTGATCAGGTTACTGGAGTCCGCCGCGACCACACCCTGCCCAATCTTTTCCCGCGTGTTGTTGTCGGTTGCCGTCCAGTTGCAACGCTGACCGGCAGTGACTTTAAACTGCCGGGTTCTGCGCGGTGTGATATCGGCTTTCTGCCTGCCTGAGGTAGACCTTATAGAAATCTCATACCGGCCTGGCTTATCAACAATGCCACGTGCGAATCTGGTGTGCCCGGTAGCCCATTCGATATCCATGTTATACGCATTTTTGCCGGAGTTACCCGGTTGCACTGGGCCGGAGCCACTTGCGTTAGCTATACCGGGGAAACTCAGATCAAGCGGATACTTATAAGGAAAATCATCGTCATAGCCAAAACCGAATAACGACTCTATTGCAGAGGTAAAGCCAACCCAGGTATGCCCTACATCTTCATACTTGGCGGTAAATCCGACGTTGGCCTGAGTGAGCGCCTGTACAAATGGCTTGCCTTGAGTTTGCCAATCAATTATCTGATCCTGCTTGCCATGTAGCGTCATCAGGAAAGCGATGTCAGTGCCGCGTCTGGCCACCAGTTGTTGCTGATGGTTCATCCAGTCCCACACACCTACCCGCACATTGCGGATGCTTTCACTATGAGGGCCGCGGTTTACGATTGGCAGGTTACGGGATTTCGCACCCCACATTTGTACCAGCTCTTCAGTGAACTGCGGGCTGCTTGCATAGTTGGTCATTGGTTCGTTAGCGTAGATACCAGTGATCAATGATCCATAGCGAATGCCTAAAGCTAAAAGCCCGGAAGCACCCATAGAGTTACCGGCACCGTAGATTCGATTTTTATCAACACTTAAGGCGGCGACCTGCTGATCAATTGCACGCATGACGCGTTGCTCGGTAAAATTTTCTATAACACCTGAAGTTGGACTGCTGCCTTGCGCACGGTAATCGTGATCGGCACTGTAACCGTACCACCACGAATGTCTGGCACCAACTGCAGGGCCCGGGTCAGACGGAAACAATTGAATTACCTGCCAGCCGTATTGCGCTTCCAACGCGTACTTAGGTGTTTCCTGATACGCATGCAACTCGATAAACAGCGGGTACTTCTTTTTGGGGTTGTAGTTAACAGGTAATGCGACAGCATAGTTGTAGGCGTAACCGTTAAAGGTCGGGTTCCAGCGGCTGTAGTCCATAAACTGCGTATAGACCCTGCCCTTGCCACCGTTGCCAGACACCGTGAGAATATCGGATGGATTCGCAACGGCTTCTGCTACCGGTGAATCGAGGCTGGTCAGGGTACGCAGATTTTCCTTACCACCTTTTACACTGGTGATCGCGTAGTACGCAGTGGAGGAATCTGACGGCTGCGTAGTGTAGACAAACAATCCGGTATTGTTGCTTAAGGGCGGTGCCAGATCATTAATGACAAAATTATCTGGCACATGATCACCGCCATAAACATTCACTGAAGTATCACTGCCCAGCGCACCCCAGCGTGCAGTTAGCTTGTTAGCGCTTTTGATATTTGAGCGAGTGATCGGCGAGTTGTGGCGATACACGTGGTAGCCATCATCAGGGCCGCTTTCCTGCCAGGTGAGGAAGGTCTGACCGGATCGATGAAACGCAGATAATCGAGTACTGCCGACAGCAGGAGTCGCGGGCCTTGCAGCAGGTTGCGTTGAGCCAGACGATTTTTGCGCGGGAGCAGTTGTGGTTATTTGCTGTGGAATTTCAACTTCGACACCATCGCCCCTGACGTTGTTGCTATTGATGGTTGCTGGGTCGAGCGGCGGGCCATCACCAATTTTTATTAACACTACCGCAGGCTTTGCTTGTGCGCCGTCATTATCAGATATCACATAGCTGAAGGTGTCTGCCGTAGTCGGGCCACCATAGTGGGTGTATGAGATTCGTCCCTTGGCATCGATACCGAGATAGCCGTTGGTCGCTTCACTGGAAATATACATACTGCCAATGTCGAAGGTGCCATCGGGATCGGTATCGTTAGCCAGCACATCAATAACGACATTGCCGCCTTCGGCAATGGCAGCATAGTCGGATTTAAGCACCGGTGGCTGGTTGGCCTGAACCGCTATTGACGTCAAAGCCAGTGCGGTCAACAGGAAGAGTCGAATCACCATAGAATTCATCGGAACACCCGAGTACGGATGACTATGCAACACGTCAGAGCATTATTGCCAGTCATTTTGAGGACAGGTTAGCTGAGCGACTACCCCGGGTGATTTAAAACCGGAAAAGTCGGCAAACGCCACCCCTACATCGGATAGCGTTTCTAGTTCTGTAATAAATCATCATGCCAAACCGAGCTTTGGCGCGGTTAACGTCGAATCGTGCTCTACAGTGTTTCCAGGTCATCCTCGACTGTTTCACAGATTACGGCAGAAAGATCCGCGGCAGCACGGCGCAATCTTTCGATATGACCGCGGGCAACATCCATGGTCAATCGCGCCGA
>CALLLY010000348.1 GCA_938008205.1 uncultured Granulosicoccaceae bacterium | reverse complement strand
CGCGGATGATCCACCACGACTCGCTGCCAGTGCTGCTCGGCACCGGTGCCCTTTGGTTGTGGCAGTCCCCGGGTATAAGCCACAGGCTCGGGCAACACTTCAATATCCTCTGCGACAAACCCATGTTTTTGAAACGGTGATAATACTTCGCTGTGACTGATCGATCGCTCATGCATTGTGCCAAGCGCTATTCCCATGTGGTGCCGGTTAGTCATGCCATGCAAATCTATCAGCAGTTGAATGCTGTGCCTTTCAGCAAGTGTGGCAACACACGTTTTGTAGGTTCCTTTTTGATGCCAGTTGGGATCTTCAGCAGACTGGTGTGTAGCATAGATTGCATGACATCCAGTCGTTTCCGCCAGATACATCGCCAGCGCAGCGGTATATTCTTCCGCCATTTTTTCTGTTCCGTCACGCCTGTGACGACAGGCATGCGGCGCGGACACCAGCACCGGTGCGGAGCCTTCAATAGTGCGGAACCACGAATCACCATCAACACAGAAAGAAGTTGGAGAAATCCTGTTTTCGAGCCGCTGCAATTCTGCCAGCAGTTCAGAGGTATTTGATGCCAACTAATTTCCTGAAGATCGAGATATCATGTTGCGTTGAGCATATCGCGCAGCCACAGGTTTTCACAGCAGTTTCTAGCCGACGATGCTGCCCGCAGATGCGACGGCAACTTCGAATTGCCGCGTAACAGCATTGCCCTATCGCCGCAATGTGCCAGAATGGATCTTTCTACCGCGATTTATTTGTGAAGACTCAATTGTGAAGATCGGCATTCTTGAAACCGGCTACCCGCCGGAGTGTACCGTGGATGAACACGGCAGCTACCCGCAGGCTTTTATGAAACTGCTGGACGGATTCGGCTTCAGTTTTGAAAGCTGGGCAGCCCTGGAAGGCGAACTGCCGGACAACATTAACTGTGCGGACGGCTGGCTGATCACCGGTTCAAAATACGGTGCTTACGAAAATCTCCCCTGGATAAAGCCGCTGGAGCAGTTTCTTGTTAATGCTTATGCCGAGCGTATTCCGATAGTGGGTATTTGTTTTGGACACCAAATCCTCGCACAGGCGCTTGGCGGCCGGGTTGAGAAGTTTGATGGTGGCTGGAGTGTCGGCAAGGTGGATTATCAGCTGCACGATAGCGCCACAGAGGTACCGCTATATGCCTGGCATCAGGATCAGGTGGTCGAGCTTCCTGCAGATGCGAGCGTGGTTGGCTCTACCGATTTTTGTCAATACGCAGCACTTCAGTACGGCAACACCGCCTATACCATTCAACCGCATCCGGAATTCACACAGGCTTATATCAGTGAGCTGCTGGCTGCCCGCAAAGACGTACTGCCTGCAGAGATCATTGCACAGGCTGAAAACTCTATTGCCAGCGGTGATACCAACTCGCGTGTTGTTGCCGAGAAGATTGCCGGTTTTTTCCTGCAGGCTCGCTGACGATTTCCCTGAGCAGCTCGCGATACTGTTTTGTACGAGCTGCACTCTCCATGTCGCGGATGACCAGAGCTTCCTGACAAACCTGACGTTATTGTATCTGACTAGGGCGGAGCACCCTCCCCAGCGTCCTGTAGGCGTGTGAGTTTCAGCAAGCCCGAAGCGTCGGCGAGTTGAAACGCTGTGGCTGGCCTCGCTCACGCCTCGGGTTTCCTGATCACCCAGGAGCTGTTCCAACACCCTCCACCGGCAGGCAGGCATCAATCGGGCATCCCAGGACAACCTCGGTCAGGACAATAACGGCGTGAGCGCCGCAGCTTTGGAAGGAAACCCGACGGTGAGCGAAGCAACACTCTCAGCCGGCCACAGCGGTAAAATCACCAATAGCGCATAGATCTTGCAATTAATTTTTTAATTTTCAGAATTTTGTTTTATTGTTTAATAAAATAACCGCTAGTTTTGATATGAGCAGCAACAAAACCGCCACCAGCACACTTAACGAACGCCGCCGAAAAGCGGTTAAGTTGCGCCTTGACGGGCTTAAAATCTCTGAAATTGCTGATATTGTTGATTTATCCGCCCCTACAATCATTGCGGCACACAAACAATTTCTCAGTGGTGGCTGGCCAGCCGTCGATGCCGCACCCCGGGGCAGAAAAGCCGGAAAAATGGCAGTTTCGCCTGAGCTGATTGAAAGCCTGCAGAGCACAGCAATTACGCCACCAAATGACGATATTCCGTGGTCGCTGCAGTTGCTGGAGCAACACTGCCTCGACACACACAACGTCAAAATCGGTGCACGCTCACTGGGCACTTACCTGGATCAATGGGAATTAAGCTCGGCAAATCTGTACTCGCAGTGCAAAGACGCGGGCGATCAGATCGACTGGCTCAACACTCACTACAAAGTTTTCACCAGTCAGGCGCGGCGCAACAACGCGACAGTTTTCTGGGCCGGCCGCAAAAGCGCAACCATCAACGGCAAAACAGTTAGCGTCGCCTTCGCACACACCACGCGAGGCAAATACCACTGGATCGCTCAGAACACCTCAAATCATGTGCAGCAGGCGACCGACTTTTTACAGCGCCTGATCACTGCCACGCAAGGGCCGATTGCCGTGGTAATGACTGACCGGAACATTCTCGACAACACAGAGTTTCAAAGCTTTATAGAAGACAACACGCAGATTGCGCTTATCGCCCATCCGCGCAACGTTGCCACCAACGCTGCACCGGCAGACAACAGGACAACTGCCGACGAACCCGATTTATATAACAGGAAAACCGACACAATGAAGTCGCTCACCCACCTTCAAAGGCTCGAAGCCGAAAGCATTCACATCATGCGCGAGGTTGTCGCCAACGCCGACAAACCTGTGATGATGTACTCGATTGGCAAAGACAGCGCTGTGATGCTGCACCTGGCTCTAAAAGCGTTTTATCCGGCCAAGCCACCTTTCGCACTTCTGCATGTAGATACCGGCTGGAAGTTTCGCGAGATGTACGAATTTCGCGATAAGACAGTCAAGCAACACGGACTGGAACTCATTACTCATATCAACAAGGAAGGCGTTGAAAAAGAAGTTAATCCATTTACCCACGGCTCGGCATTACATACCGACATCATGAAAACCCAGGCCCTGCGGCAAGCACTG
>CALLLY010000347.1 GCA_938008205.1 uncultured Granulosicoccaceae bacterium | reverse complement strand
AGCCGCCGCACGTCAATGACCAAAAAAAGCACTCCTATCACCAACCGGGTCAGGGAGTTGCGTGAATTGAACGGGCAGATGAGTCAGGCAAGCCTTGCCAGAGCGATCGGCGTGACCAGACAAACCATTATTGCGATCGAACAGGGACACTACTCTCCGAGCCTGGAAAGTGCATTTCGTATCGCTTTGGAATTTGGTGTAGGGCTGGAAGAGGTTTTCGGTTGGGAAGAGCCGTAGCTCACACTGAATACGGCAGTACCACTATGTGCAATCGACTTACCAATGGTGCCGCGCCCGGGTACATCCCCGCCGTGTACCAGCGGGGACTCACACTACACTGCTTTTAAGTCGTGTTTTAAGAAAACTTACCTACGTAGTAGTCAACCATCTGACTGACCATGTCCTCACCCTGCCCGGCATCGTTGGCATCAGAAAGTGCATCGAGAGTGCTTTTCGACATGACACTTTCAACACCCGCGTCTGCCGCCATTTGTTTGTAGTAACCAACATCCTTAGTGGCATTTTTTACAGCAAATGCCAACTGCGAAGGGTCCTTATCAACCGCATATCCTTTGACAAAATCCATCATGGCGCAGTGTAACGGACCAGCCGACATAACATCATACAATGCCTGCCGATCTACACCCTGCACGTCGGCCATGGCAAAAGCTTCTGCAACCGCATTGGCGATTGTCATGCCGCAGAAGTTGTTCAAAAGCTTGATTGTGTGCCCTGACCCGAGCGCTCCCAGGTGAAACACGTTTTCACCAAGATCTTCCAGCACCGGCTTAACCTTGTTAAAGGCTGCCTCATCACCGGAACACATAATATTCAGTAAACCGTCAACAGCATGTGCAGGCGTGCGACCCAGCGGTGCATCAAGGTATGCGCCACCGGCGGCGGCTACCTCTTCACCCAGTGCGCGAGTAGATGCCGGCAGCGAGGTACCAAAATCAACCACCACAGCTCCACTGCGTAATCCCGCGATTACTCCCTGGTCACCGCGCATGCGGGCCTCGACACTGGCGGACGTATCCATACACAACATGACAATATCGCTGGCCTGCGCCACTTCCCGGGCACTGCCGACTTCTGTTGCGCCGCGAGCAACCGCCTCATCAATCCTCGGGCGTGAACGATTGGCCGTCACGGTCACTGTGTAACCTTTTTTCTGCAGGCACTCGACCATTGCGCCTCCCATCAGCCCGATCCCGATAAACCCGATTGCCTGACTCAAAATTTCCTGCCTTGCTGCTATGCGTTAGTGTTGTTGTACCCTGATATTTTACCATGAGAGAATGTCGTATTGCGCTGACCAGAAAATATTCAATAGAAATCATTCACACCGCTGGCTTCCGAAGTAGCCGCACTTCCAGTAAACCACCCACCGTGGACTCAATTTAAATGCTCGAATCCACGGGCAGTGCCAGCCAGAATACGATGCATTGGACGCAAAATCTTTATGGGGTTACTGTGTTTACACAAAAACAGAACACGCAAATCACGCTACTTGAAGCCGTACCCTGCGACGCTTCTGCGCTGGCTGATCTCAGGGTAATTGCAATGAAACCCAGCCTAATGGCGTTAGGCAGGTTTAACCCGCAACGCGCACGTGATCGATTCCTCAAAGACTTTGTAAAAAGCGATACCTACAAGATTCTTCAACAGAAAAATACTGTCGGTTTCTATAGTTTAATGACGAAAAAAGACCATCTCTGGCTAGCCCATTTCTATATCCATCCTGACAATCAGAACAACGGTTTAGGTGCCCATGTACTCGACAGAATAAAACTGCACGCTGAAGCTGCTGACTTACCACTGCGCTTAGGAGCGCTAAAAGGCAGCGCTGCCAATCAGTTCTACATCAGACAGGGTTTTTCACTGACACACTCAATGGAATACGATCACTACTATGAATGGAGTCCGTAGTACTCGATAACACCGTTTTTCAATTCATACAGCAGCACACCAGGAAAGTTACTCAGGGCGACTCAACCAGGCAGACCATACTTTACATTAGCTGCGTAATCGCCTGATTACCCTGCTTTTACGTCCTCCTCGATCAAAATCTCGGAAATTACAAGACTTTCATATAACGCGGTCTGCCATCAAAATTTAACGCCCTGCGCCGATGCCGCAGCTGAGAGTGACATCTCGATCACTCGTATCTCACAGGGGGTTGTATGAAACCACAGAATATTGTTGCTATCACCATCATGGCAATTGGAATCACTGCGTGCTCGAGTGGCTCACCACCACGACACGAGATGGCAATCACTCAGGCGTCTATTCGTGCCGCCGAAGCTGCCGGTGCGGTGGACCATGCTGCAAAGCCGCTTCGAAGTGCACAGCAGCGCGTCGAAACTGCGCAACGCTTCATAGACAAAAAAAAATACGACGATGCAAAACGTCAACTCGAACTCGCGCTCGCAGATGCCGAACTGGCCGAAGCTATTGCAGAGGCAAACAACTCTCAATCTGCCAATAAAGAGCTACAGCTTAGCATCGACCTGATGAAAGAAGAGATCGCACGGGTTCAGGAACAGTAATCAGCACAGCTGATGGAGCATGATATGCAAAACACACTAAAAACCACCATAATTATTATTACCGCCACCTCACTAATACTATTCGGATGCGCAGGTAAAAAACCGAATGCCCGCCTTGACTCTGCACGAGCGGCCTATGAACGCGTTAGCAACAGCAACATTGTCAATGAGCATTCAACCGAAGATCTTAACGTCGCCAAGCGAAAGCTCGACTCTGCTATTGCCGCATGGAAAGATAAAAAATCGAAGAGCGAAATTGATAAGCGCGCCTATATTGCCGAGCAATATGCCTTAATCGCAGAACAACGATCTACCCTGTTGCAGCATAAGGCCTCCATTAATGACGGAAAACTTATGCGTACTAACGTACAAATGGAGCTACGAGCATCTGAAGCACAGGCAGCAAAGTTACAGGCAGAAGAACTGGCAGCACATTCCGCCGCCCTGGAACAGGAGGTTATGCAACGTGAACAGCGCCTGCAAAAACAACTGGCGGAACTTGCGGAACTCAAAGCACTACAGGCAAAGAACTCAGATCGCGGCATGGTATTAACACTGGGAGATGTGCTGTTTGATATTAACGAGTCGACGCTAAAGCCGGCCGCTCAACAGAATCTGCTGCAGGTGGCCGCATTTTTGAAAAAGTACCCGGATCGAACATTGGTTATTGAAGGCCACACTGACAACACCGGTGACGAGCAATACAACATGAGCCTGTCATCAGAGAGGGCTATTACTGTAAAAACAGTACTCGCCAACCAGGGTATAGATAGTTCACGCATCATTGCACGTGGCCTGGGAGAAACATCCCCTGTTGCGAGTAATGCCAGTTCTGCAGGGCGACAACGCAATCGTCGAGTTGATCTTATTTTCGCCGACCCGGAAACGGTTACGATCAGCGGTATCGATGAATAACACTACTTGAGCGCTCCGCTGATTCGCTTGCCAAGACCACAGCAACGATCGGACAACACCTCCCGCTCAAGCATAAGGTGTCGTAACAGGCTCGATTGATACCTCCCGCTTTGCATCTGCTTGCGGGAGGGTCAGCGCCTCAGTACCGCAAAGAGTGCTGTGCGTGGCTTGAACTGCCTGGCGCAAATACACTAACACCCAGGCACTGATAAGCGGCTGCGAACCCCCTCCAAACCGACAGACCCAACTCGACCCCGCAAAACTGCCTATCCAGTAACCACTGACGGGACTAATTCAGGTTTTTTTGGAGAGTTTACACAGCACAGATCACACGACAGGGAAACAGCATGGGAATTCGCATAGCCAAAGGGTAAACTACTGCGGTTCAACTGGCACGCCCTGTCTGGCGTGCTTCCACTGACGGCCTGCCTTCAAGCTGCGCACGACACACCAACCGATGGCATATGCAATATACCTATCAAACGCTTGATGTTTTCACCGACAAACGCTTCGGTGGCAATCCACTCGCCGTCGTGCTGGGGGCCGAAACGCTCAGTACAGAGCAGATGCAGAAAATAGCACGTGAATTTAACTATTCCGAAACGACTTTTGTACAAGCGCCGGATGAAAAAGAAAACAGCGCTAACGTTCGTATCTTTACACCCGATCAGGAGCTGGGTTTTGCCGGACATCCAAACATCGGTACTGCATGGGTTCTGGCAGCCGGCGCGACCGGCCAGCAGACTTCATTAATCTTTGAAGAACTTGCAGGGCTGGTTAGGGTGAATGTCGATCACAGCAATGGCGAGCCCAGCTACGCTGAGCTCACGACACCGCAAACGGTAATGTACGGTAGTGAGCTGACAGCCATGGAGCATCGCAAACTTCTGTGTGAGTCATTGTCTCTTGAGCTTGATGACTTATGTGTCGACAATCACTTTCCGAGAAACGCTTCCACCGGACTGGAGTTTCATTGTGTGGAACTTAACAGCCTGAATGCACTGTCGAGAGTTTCTATCAATACTGAGAAATGGCAGCAATATACTGAGCTTAGCAAGTGTTTTGCGATTCATATCTATACTCGCGCCACCGAACACCGCGACATTGATATTTGTTGCCGTATGTTTGCAACGCTGGGAGATATTCGTGAAGATCCTGCCACCGGCAGCGCAAACTGCGCACTGGCCGGGCTGCTTGCCCACCTCGATGCCAGTCACACAGGTCAGTTTACTTATCGCATTGCACAAGGTGTCGAGATGGGACGTCCAAGCAAACTGCTGGCACGAGTGGACAAAACAGCCGGCGCTATTACACAGATCAGAATTGGCGGTACCGCCGTTCATGTTATGCAGGGAACACTGACCGTATAGACATCGGTTGTGTACAACTCATATGCAGGCTAGCCTGCATACTTCATGAGGCGACAGCTGACAGCTATCTGTCTGATAAAATCAAATCGAGCCCGCGCGACAGATCCCTTTTAATATCTGCTACAGATTCCAGACCGACAGCGACTCTCAGCAACGACGGCGTTATGCCCGCTTCAGCACGATCACTATCGCTTAACCTGCCATGGGTCGTGGTAGCCGGATGAGTAATTGTCGATTTCGCATCACCAAGGTTGGCGGTTATAGATAACATCCGGGTGTTATCAATCACGCTCCAGGCCTGCTCTTTTGCTCCTTTAACCTCAAAAGATACCACGCCACCAAAATCACTTTGTTGTTCAAGACACAGTTGATGTTGCGGATGATCAGTAAGGCCCGGGTAGTACACCTGATCTACTGCAGGGTGTGCCTGTAACCAATGCGCTATTTCCCCGGCACTTTGACAATGACGCTGCATTCTGATTTCCAGCGTTTCCAGCCCTTTCAAAAATACCCATGCGTTAAACGCACTCATGGTAGGACCGGCTGTGCGCAGGAAACCATAAACATTCTCACCCACACGCTTGCTATCACCTACTACTGCACCACCAACACAACGTCCCTGCCCGTCGATAAACTTGGTGGCAGAGTGAATAACAATATCAGCACCCAGCTCAAGTGGTCTTTGCAAAGCCGGTGTACAAAAACAGTTATCAACGACCAGTATTGCGTTATTTTCATGCGCGATTGATGCAAGTGCTTTGACATCGGCAAGTTGTGTTAAAGGATTGGAGGGTGTCTCAACAAACAGCAGGCGCGTGCGACTGTTTATTTTCGATTGCCAGTCTGACGGCTGATCTATTTTGGCAAAATCAACCGGATTACCCATCCGGGTCAGGTATTTTTTGAAAAACTGCAACGTTGAACCAAACAATCCGCTAGAAGCGACAACATGATCACCCGGTTCCAGCAAGGCAACGCAGCAGGCCATGATTGCAGCCATACCGGAAGAAGTAGCAACACAGGCCTCACCACCCTCAAGCGCTGCCAGCCTTCGCTCAAATGCACGTACTGTTGGATTGGTAAAGCGCGAATAAACGTTACCAGGCGCGTTATTGGTAAAGCGATCAGCCGCTTGCGCCGCATTCTCAAAAACAAAACTCGAGGTCGCAAAAATAGCCTCGGAGTTTTCACCTTCTTCAGTACGCTGGTAACCACTGCGAATCGCATCGGTGGAAAAATCGTAACTCTGTGTCATTAGAATTCCTGTTTTGCATTCAATGCGCACAGGATTTGAACATGCGGGAGACAACGAACAACAGCGGATGGCAGAGCGGGCGGGGCCTCGCTTTAGCTGTATTTTTTAAAGCGCCCGCAAGCTGAAATCAAATCGGCGCAGACCAATTATGCACCCTGTGGGTCGAGTGTCAATTGGCGATTTCAACCGACTGCTCTGTATTGAACCCTCAACCGCACGAAATAAACACAGGGGTTTGTTCTGCGACAAGTTCAAACAGTTCAATCACATCTCGGTTTCGCATTCGGATGCAGCCATGCGATACCGGCGAACCAATCAGATGCTCCTGCGCAGTTCCATGAATATAAATATATCGCTGGTAAGAGTCGACATCACCACCGCAATTGATATTGGCTTCGAGCCCGGACAACCATAGAATACGACTGGTGATGAGGTCGTCATTCGAGGTGTCGCATAAATCACTCGCCACCCCGGCCGCCACCCTGCCCCTGAAAATTGTGGCTAATGGCACACCGGATCCGATACGGGATTTTACTATATGCCATCCGCGTGGCGTGCAACCGGATCCCTCCTGACAACCAACCCCGTTAGCAGCGGTGGAAACCGGATACTTCGCCGCGAGAGTCTTGTTGTTATAAAAATATAATAACTGTTCAGTGATGCTGACATGAATCAGCTTGGGCAGTGAATCCGGCAGTGCCAGACGACTGTTTAAGACGAGATTACAGTAGCACTTCTGAAGCCCGGCAAATGCCGTCACTACTGAATTCCAACATCAACCAGCACTTCATCACCGGAGCCTTCCTGAGCCGCATCCGCTCGTTTGTTTTCAAGCCAGCTCAGGTAGTTGGTATCCACGTCACCAGTGATGTAATGGCCGTTAAAGCAGCTTGTTTCAAATTCTTTTAGATCCGGGTTAAGCTCGCGCACACAATCGACCAGATCGGAAAGGTCCTGATAAATAAGACCGTCAGCACCAATGGCTTCACATATTTCAGAAACCTCCCGATCAAATGCAATCAGCTCATTGGCGGCTGGCATATCGATACCATACACATTCGGATAACTCACCGGTGGCGCCGCCGACGCCATATATACTTTGTTGGCACCAGCTTCACGAGCCATTTCTATAATCTGTTCAGAGGTGGTGCCGCGCACAATAGAATCGTCGACTAACAGCACATTCAATCCACGGAACTCCGATTCAATCGGATTAAGTTTTTGCCGCACCGATTTTCTACGCATTTTTTGACCGGGCATGATAAAAGTGCGGCCAATGTAGCGGTTCTTAACAAACCCTTCGCGGTACTTAATACCCAGATCCATAGCCAGCTCCAGTGCCGAGGTACGGCTGGTGTCGGGTATTGGAATAACTACATCAATATCGTGTTGTGGCCACTCTTTACGAATTTTACTGGCAAGCTTACGCCCCATATTCAAGCGCGATGAATACACCGATACGTTGTCAATAACCGAGTCTGGACGGGCAAAATAAACGTACTCAAAAATACACGGAGTAAGCTGTATTTTCGGTGCACACTGCTGTTGATGCAGCTCACCGGTTTTGCTGATGTAGACTGCTTCACCGGGCTCAAGATCCCGCACAGGTTCATAACCAAGCCCGGTTAACGCGACACTTTCGGAAGCCACAATGTATTCGGTACCGGCCGGTGTCTCACGTTTACCCAGGATCGCCGGGCGGATGCCATACGGGTCACGAAAAGCCAGTACCCCGCGACCCACCAGCATGGCAATGACCGCGTAGCTGCCATTGCATCGTTCATGCACTGCACGCACGGCCTTGAACAGATGTTCAGGTTGCAGCTTGAGGCTTTGAGCCGCGCGCTGCAGCTCGTGGGCAAATACGTTCAACAATACCTCACTGTCGGAACTGGTATTAATATGCCGACGGTCAGATTTATAAAGCTCGCTTTGCAGTTGCTCGGCATTGGTCAGGTTACCGTTGTGCACCAGCACAATTCCGAACGGTGAATTGACATAAAACGGCTGAGCTTCTGCGGAGACTTTGGAACTGCCTGCGGTCGGGTAACGCAGGTGCCCGATACCCATATTGCCGCGCAGCCGCAGCATGTGCGCCGTGCGGAAAACCTCTTTAACCAGCCCGGGTGCTTTGCGCACGAACAGCTTGCGAGCTTCGCATGTGGCAATGCCCGCTGCATCCTGACCGCGGTGCTGAAGCAGCGTAAGCCCGTCGTAGAGTTTGTGGTTTACCGGTTCACAACCGACAATACCGATAATCCCGCACATAGGTGGTTCTTCGGTTCGAGGAATGCGAATTGTAAACGTATCTGACGGCGGACCACAGCTTTGTGGCTTTATTTCGTAGATCGATTATCGAATGCTGCACTCTGTCATGAGTACAGCAGTGCAATCTACAATTTAAACCAGGCACCATAACGGTCGGGCAGCTGACTTTTAATGATTCCGGATACCTTCATTACAATCGGGCGCAACTTCGACTCATTCCACCATTTCTCTTTTGGAATCTCCGGGTTAGAGGTTGCCAGCAATCCGGCAACAGCCACAATAAGCAGTCCACGGACTGCACCCAGTCCAAAACCAAGAAGCCGATCCATCAATCCGAGCGTCGTAGCACCGATCACTTTGCGGATTAACCAGCTGAGTATGCTTCCCACAATCAACGCACCAAAAAACAACACACCAGCGGCAATGAACCATCTTGCCGACGGGCTTTCTACAGTGGCCGGTAAAAATGCCATGAATTGCTCTGTAAAGGCGAATGGCAACCACAAGGCGATGCCCCAGATTGCCAGCGACAGCGCCTCTTTGGTAAATCCACGGAACAGACTGATTACGCTCGATATACCGATGACCGCCAGAATGATGATGTCGAGTGTCATGAACTAAGCTCGTTTGCTTCTTAAGTTGAGTGTAGCAGTAGCATGCTAATTTCGGGTCACCAGAATGCTCTCTACCCGATAAGTGCGATCCACCTGGTTTTTCAGCGCCAGCGCGTCTATCTGGCTACCGATGGGCCCAACAAACACTCGCAGTATCGGACCATTCTTTCCCGGCACCTGATTGACAAATGCAGGCAGGTTCTGCGCCTGCAGCCGGCGGATCAATTTGGCGGCGTTAGCTTCCTTAACAAAACTCGCTACCTGAATGTTGTAACCGGGCGGAACCTGCTGCGACACCAGCGATCCATTAACAGCCTCGGTCGGCTGCACTGCGGGGGCTGGTGCAGGAGCCGGTGTTGCAGCCACCGTGTTGTGCACCGTCGGTGCAGCCGCAGCAGTGCTCACAGTAGATTCAAATACCGGTGGCGCTTCTGTTGTCACAATTGGAATATCTTCGACCCCTGGTGCCTCGGGCAGCGGCTGCCGTGAAGAATAAGATTTTTCCAGCACCGGTTTTGCAGGCTCGACAGGCAGAGTTTCGGCGTACTCGTACTCGCGTTGAGAGCCTGCACCATCGAGCACGAATGGCAGCACAATGATGGCAATCGCCAGCAACACTGCAGCACCAATCAGACGTGCCAGCAATTGCTCGTCTTTATATTCTTTGCGGCCCTGTGCTGCGACCGGTGCTGCGCTCATTTGGATTCTTTATCCCACTGACAGTTTGCGGCCGCCGGAATCGCGCCGATAGAAGCCCCCGGCAAGTCACTCGTTAGAGGCGAGAAATTCCAGTACCGGACCGACCACATGAAACGAGCCGAACACAATTACGCGACTCTGATCGGTAGATTGTGCAACAGCAGACTCAAAGGCCTGAATTACCGAAGTGAAAACCTGCACCCTGGCAGCAGGGTTTTTTTCAACAAGCTTAACGAGCAAGCTGGCGTCAATGGCGCGTGGCATGTCCAACTGCGACACCATCCAGCAGTCAATGACCGGAGAAAGCTGATCGACGATGGATCCTGCATCTTTATCCTGCATGCAGGCAAATACGGCAATAGTACACTGTGGATTGCGCAGCAGATGCTCGGCAAGCACGCCTGCCGCCTGTTGATTGTGAGCAACGTCAAGCGTTATCGGAACTCCACGAAAAGTTAACTGCTGCATACGGCCCGGGATTGAAACATCAGCAAGCGCTAATTGCATCGCGCGCAGATCAGGCAGGTTTCCGAGATACTCGGCACAGGCAGTAATGGCTACCGCGGCATTATCGAACGCCCAGTCACCGGCAATCTGCGGCCGCGGAAGCGACGCTTCACCACGCGGACCACGATACCGCCATCCATCCTCTTCAATGCCGGCTGAGAAATGCTGGTTAACCATGATCAATCGAGCACCAACAGCCTCAGCAGTATTCATAATACTTTGCGGCGGATTTTTATCACCACAAATCAACGCACAACCATGCCGCGCTACACCTGCCTTTTCCCGACCAATAGACTCACGATCATCCCCTAACCAGTCAACATGATCGATTCCAATAGAAGTGACACAGGCTACCTGACTGCTCCATGCATTCACCGCGTCGAGCCTGCCACCTAAGCCGACTTCCAGCACCGCCACATCGACACCAGCCTGCATAAAGCAGTAGATTGCAGCGAGGGTGGTAAATTCAAAGTAGGTGAGATCTGTACCAGCGCGATGGTTTTCTATATGCGCAAAGGCTTCACACAAAGCACTTTCGGTGACCAGCTCACCGTTAATCGCAATCCGTTCATTAAAAGAAATAAAGTGAGGCGACGTATAAACGCCCACCTGTAAACCACTGTGCTGCAGTATGCTTGCGCTGAATGCGACGGTTGAGCCCTTACCGTTGGTGCCGGCAACGGTAACAATGTCAAAGTCGGGCTTATCCAGATTGCAGGCAGCAGCAACGCGTTTAATTCTGTCGAGTCCAAGTTCAATACGGTCGGGCTGCATTTGTTCCAGACGTGCCAGCCACCAGTCCAGAGAACTCCTGTTCATCTTATTGTGTTCAAGCTGCTCAGAATCTGACAAATCGACTCACCATCAATCACCCGCAGTGCCGGTACTACGCAACCGGCTCTTGCGTTTCGGCGACTTCTTCAGTGCTGGCAGGTGTTTGCCTGCCGGAGAGTTGTGCAATGAGCTGTGCCAGCTTGTCACGCATTTCACGTCGATCGACAATCATATCTATCGCACCATGCTCGAGTAAAAACTCCGAGCGCTGAAAACCGCTGGGCAGTTTTTCACGAACGGTCTGCTCAATTACCCGTGGTCCGGCAAATCCAATTAGCGCGCGCGGCTCGGCAATAATGAGATCACCAAGCATGGCAAAGCTTGCAGAAACACCGCCCATGGTCGGATCGGTTAACACCGAAAAGTACGGCACGCCACGTCTCGAAAGGCGCGCTAGTGCAGCACTTGTCTTTGCCATTTGCATCAGTGAAAACAGCGCTTCTTGCATACGCGCGCCACCCGATGCTGAAAAGCAAATCAGCGCAGCATTATTTTGCAGGGCAGTTTCGGCTGCCAATACAAATTTTTCTCCCACCACCGACCCCATTGAACCGCCCATAAACTCAAACTCAAATGCCGCGGCCACGACAGGCAAGCCTTTAATGGCTCCTTGTATAACGATCAGCGCGTCTTTCTCATCGGTTGATTTACTCGCTTGCGTGAGACGGTCTTTGTACTTTTTGCTGTCGCGAAATTTCAGCAGATCAACCGGTTCAATATTGCCGCCGATCTCGTGGCGCGGATCAAGATCAAGTAGTGACTCCAGTCTTGCGCGTGCACGAATTCGGCGATGATGACTACAGCGCGGGCAGACATTCTGATTGCGCTCGAGATCAGCCCCGTAGAGCACATTGGTACAGCTCTCACACTTCACCCATAACCCTTCAGGCACTGAACCACGGTTGCGGCTGTCAGTGCGCACCCTGGAGGGCATCAATTTATCAAACCAACTCATATTAGCGTTTGCCTGCCGGAAGATTCACTATCGTACGTTTGCGTGTTTTTAAGCTGACTGCTTTGAACCAGCCGCTGCTGGCGGGTGGCTCGGCGCGGACACCGATCGGGGTCAGACAAGTTCAGCGTCTGCTGTCTTAACTGCCTGAATAAATGTTCGCATCAAGTCATTATCTTTTACCCCTTTGGCGGATTCTACACCACTACTGACATCAACCGCACTTGGGCGTACTTCGCGTACCGCACTGCCAACATTTTCAACAGACAAACCACCAGCCAGTATTAAACGTGAACGCAAGCCGACGGGAATTCGTGACCAGTCGAACACCGTACCACTGCCACCGGCGGCTCCTGCCGCATTGCTGTCGAGTAGAAAACCGCGCGCACTGTGGTATCCATGACAGTACGCCTGCACGTCATCGACGCTTTTCATAGGAACCGACTTTATATACGGCCGCTGAAACGAACTGCAAAACTCGGGAGATTCAGTGCCGTGAAACTGCAGCAGTGAAACAGGCACCTGTGACAGCACAGCTTCGATGTCAGATCGCTGCGCATTTAGAAACAACGCTGTCAGCGAAGTAAACGGACCCACTGCGGCGCAAATTGCCTGCGCCTCTTTAATGCCAATGTTCCTGGGACTGGGCGGATAAAACACCAGACCCAGTGAATCTGCCCCCAATGCTACTGCAGCTGCAGCGTCTTCAGGTCGGGTAAAGCCGCAGAGTTTGATCTGTGTTTTCACGGTGTATGGGTGCGATGCGTCGTTGTCTCGACGATAACATAGTTACCATTTCAAATTTTCAAAACGGTCCCATCGGCAGGCTGTCACGCCAGTCCGGAATGGCAAATTCCGGCGCATAATCCGGCCCCATGAAATAAAGGCCGTGAGGCACCGCCGTGGTCCCTGCTTTAGTGCGATCCTTCGCCGCCAGCACATCACTTAACCATCGCACAGATTGCCGACCCGTGCCGATCATGATCAGACTGCCGACAATAATTCTCACCATATTGTGCAGAAACGCATTGCCAGTGATCTCAATGGTAACGCGATGTCTGTCGCGGCTCACCTCTATAGAGCGGATTTCCCGCATGGCATGCCTTGCCTGGCAGCCCGCCGCCCTGAAACTGGAAAAATCGTGTTCCCCAACCAGACACTGGGCTGCCTGATGCATTAGCTGGTGGTCCAGCTGTTGATAGATAACCGCCAGACGATCAGCCATGAGTGCTGAACGCGAACTGCGGTTGAGGATGACATAGCGATAACTTCTGCCGACTGTGCTGTGGCGCGCATGAAAGTTATCACCGACTTGCGTCACGGAACGCACAGACACATCAGCAGGCAGTATGGCATTCACACCAAGCACCCAGGCTTTATGCTCACGAACCGCCGACGTATCAAAGTGCGCGCACTGTGCAAAAGCATGTACAGCGGTGTCGGTGCGACCACTGGCAACCAGAGTCACTTGCTGGTTAGCAACTTCACTCACCGCTTCCTCTACACACTGTTGCACAGATGCACTATGCGACTGACGTTGCCAGCCGCAATAGCGACTGCCGTCATACTCCAGAATCAGGGCGTAGCGGGCCATGGCGTTTTTCATTCAACCGGGTTGGCCATTATATAAGAACCGCGAAAGTAACAGTGCCTGCAAGTCACCTTTACTTTTTACTCAGGCATAAAAAAGGGCGCCCGCAGGCGCCCTGATGCTCAGGCCACGTTTTATTTTATTGTTATTGAAGCTTTCTGAGCAGATCCTGCGCTTCCATTTTTTGCGCGTCGGAACCGTTGTTGACAATGTCTTTAAGCGCTCCTGCTGCACTGTCGGAGTCACCCATGTCGATATAGGCTTTGGCCAGATCAAGCATGGTTTCCATTTCATCGGAACGCGAGATAGCGCCGTCGTCCAGATCGATATCGGCAGACAAACCACTTCTGACATTTGAAGTGACATCACCAAGCTCGTTCAGATCAGCATCGTCGAGAGTCAGATTATCCAACGTAGAGTCACCCACTGGATTTGTCAGGTCCAGCGTACCCAGATCCAGCCCGGACATTTGATCCCCTGCAAGCTCTTCGAGGTTAAGCGTGCCGTCATCATCCAAAGCAGACATGTCTACCTCATCAAGACTGATCTCATCAAGGTCATCCGGCAGTGCATCGGTTACTGAGGTGAGATCTCCGGTCGCTTCAAGATCAGCCATATTAAAATCCGCAGCCGCATCTATCGTGTCGTCAGCGCCATCGAGTGAGACATCGACGTCAGAGACTTCTACATCCGGAATCGCCGGCTTGTAAGCACCTGCCGTTGCACCGGTTGCAGCTGCTGCGGCGGCGGCCGAGCCGGCAACCGCACCCATCGCGCCAACCCGTGAAAAATCACCGTCCGAGGAATCTAGATTTCGCCCCATCTCCGCAATACGCGGCCAGTTAGATGATTCACCGAACCGGTCTTTAAAGCTTTGTGCGGCAGTTTTAAACTCAGCTGTGTTCTTCTGGTCATGATAGCTTTCGAGAAGCTTCACCTGATACTCTTCAACATCCGGTGATCTTTCGATGGAAGCTTTGAGCAAATCTTCCGCCTGCCCGTGAAGCCCGTATCGCAGATACACATCGGCTTCAGTGATGGTGTCATCAACCAATACCTCTTCCATCATTGGGTGAGCGACGTTGTCGTCAGTGTCTTCATCGACAGACCGCTCAGGCACATCATTAGATACCGCACCCGGCTGTGCTTCATGCGAGGATGCATCGCGCGATACAACTGCAGCTCCCGCCGCTGCGGCAGCCGCGCTGGCAGCTACTGCCGCCTGCCCCATATTCTGTCGACTTTCTTCAACCTCTTCGTACTGATTTGCACGACCGTTATCAAACTGTGTGGGTACCGGCCTGCCCATCTGATCGTCGTCCATCGCGAAGTCTGCGCGATGATCACGTCGGGCAATCGGCGCGACTTTCTTGCGTCTTACCGCCCAGGCACCCAGCAGCCCAAGCAAAGCCAAACCACCGCCCGCAGCCAATACCGTCTTACGATCACCCACTACTCGTTCCAGCGGTGCCGCCGCAAGTCCACCACCCACTACTGCAGGGACAGCTAAATCGACGATGCCGGAGTCGCTATCAGTCGCACCAGCGGTTCGATCAATTGACTGGTTGTTGGCATTGTTTGCAAGGTTGGCATCAGCTTCGGCCTGTAATGCTGCCAGTTTGTCATTGGCACGAGAGGACTCTTCTTCAAGTTTCTTCTTCTCAGCCTCTGCTTCGGCCTGCAAACGCGCTTGCTCTTCTTCAGCCTGCTGACTTGCCATTGCCATTTGTTCTTTGTCTTTCTCAGACTGTGCGATCAACTGATTTTTTTCTTCTTCGAGCGCTTCAAGTTTGCCACGCATCTCTTCACTTTCAGCAGCCAAACGGTCACGTTCAGCACTGGCTTCTGCTAACAGACGCTCTTTTTCTGCTTCTGCTTCTGTAGCGATACGCAAGCGTTCTGCAGCCGCTTCGTCGGTGATACGTTTCTTTTCGTCTTCCAGCCTGGCAAGAATTGCATCCCGCTCGGCAGTAGCGTTCGCAAGTAATTGAGCCTTCTCAGCCTCGGCCTGACGCACCAGTTCCAGTTTGTCCTGCTGAGCGGTTTGTTCCAGCTGAAGTTTTTCCTCTCTTAATTGCGCCAATTGTATTTTTAGCGCATCTTCTTCATTGGCCAGTCGCAAGCTCTTTGCCTGTGCTTCGGCGGATGCCAGATTGCGATCTGCATCGGCCTGCGCATCTACGCGCTCCTGCGCGGCTGTGGCAGTTTCATTCACCTGCTCCTGCAGATCTTTAAACTTATCCTGCAGCTCATCGCGCTGACCTTGCACCAATTCAAGCTCACGAGCTTTGTCTTCAGCATCGGCAACAAGTTCTTCTGTGTCACCTTGAGCGGTATTGAGCTCGGTCTGCAGATTATTCAACTCACTCTCGCGTAGAGTAATAAGCTCTTTCATCTTGGTGAGGCTGTCTTCGAGTTCAACAACACGGGTATTCAGCTCATCGCGCTGCTCTGCCTCAGTGGAAAGCTCTTCCTGCGCCAACATCATCCTTTTATTAACTTCATCAAGCTCGGTCGACAACTGCGAACCACTGTCTTCAGTGCTAGCCATTGTCTCGGGCTCAACCGTTTCAACCGGCGCTTCCTCAACAGCCTGTTCTGTCATCGCAAGCGGTGCAGTATCGGTGACAGGCGCGCTGTCGGTTACCACTGTAGACGGCTGTGAACCTGCGATACCGGTTGCACCTGGCAACACCAGTACGGCACCTTCACGCATACTGTTCATGTCACCGTTTACAAATGCACTGCCATTAGCTTCCAGAATGGCTGTCATCATCTCGGTGATTGTCACACCACTCGGCTTGCTTCTGCGGGCAATACTCCACAGCGTGTCCTGGCTCTGAACCGTGTAAGTCGAAGACACTGAAGCGTCAATCTGGTTAGTTGAAACGACAGATTCAGCTTCTCCACCATCGACTTCAATCA
>CALLLY010000346.1 GCA_938008205.1 uncultured Granulosicoccaceae bacterium | reverse complement strand
ACCCCGGCGCGCAGATCATCCCAATACTTCCACGAATCGGATCCGGAACCCAGCGTCTGACCGCGCCAATGGCCACGCAGCATTGGACCAGCGGGCACATAAATGGCTGGAATGTCCATACTGATCGCACCCATCAGCAGTGCCGGTGTCGTTTTATCACAGCCTCCCATGAGCACTGCACCATCAACCGGATGGCTGCGCAACAGCTCTTCACATTCCATTGCAAGGAAGTTGCGATAAAGCATGGTCGAGGGTTTCACTATCGGTTCGGACAACGATATTGCCGGCAGCTCTATCGGCATGCCACCAGCCTGCAGAACCCCACGCTTAACATCATCAACCCGATGTTTGAAATGCGAATGACACTGATTAATATCGGACCATGTGTTCACAATGGCGATTAACGGGCGCTTGCCCCAGTCTTCCTCACTGTAGCCCATTTGCATAAAACGCGACCGGTGAGACGACGAACGCAGATCGTCTTCGCCAAGCCATCGGTAACTACGCAGTGTTTCAGGGGTCTTTTTCGCCATTTATTCCGCTCCGTTTGTGTTATAGCAGATAGTAACCGAAAGCCGCGGCCGGATAATCCAAAATCGATTATTTTTCAGCTACACTGGCGTCAAACTCAGTTATTACCGGAGACTCAACTATGAACTGGCTCGTCTATTTGTCGGGAGAAATCCACACCGACTGGCGCTTGCAGATTGCCAATGGTGCCGAGACACACCAACTACCCGTGTCATTTTGTTCGGCAGTTACCGACCACGATGCCAGCGATGCTGCCGGTGATGTGCTCGGTGCGGAGGACAAACAGTTCTGGCGGGATCATAAGTCGTCCAAGGTCAACACCATTCGCACCAAAAACCTGATCAGTCAATGTGACATTGCAGTAGTTCGCTTTGGCGACAAATACAAACAATGGAATGCAGCGTTCGATGCAGGTCAGCTGGCAGCACTGGGCACGCCTTATATCACCTTGCATGATGAAGGCATCATTCATCCGCTCAAGGAGGTCGATGCTGCAGCAATGGCATGGGCGACGACACCAGAACAGGTGGTAGAAATTTTGCGCTACGTTACCAGCCACAAATAACCCTGCAACCAAAACCCGGGGGTCACGGGGTGTACTGACTACGCTCTGTGGTCTATTTTACTGCAATACGCTCCAGCACGTTGAGGCCCTGCATACTTAAAAAGTGCAGTATATCTATAAATATCCAGTTCTCAGCCAGTTTATCGCCGTCGCGCCGGTAGATATCGACAACACGCATATCCGCTTTCGGGCCTTTGGGCAGACCCATATACCCACCCAGTGGGGTTAGTGTCAGATTAGCCCAGCCAAAAAAACCACCATAGTGACCCTCAGCCAGTCGAGCGACGTGTCCGTTGAAGACCCTCGATCCAAGCTGAGTTCGAAACGGTTGTTGATGTTGAACGATATAACGATCAATGGTGTAAGTTGCACCGATACCGTCCGGCCCCCACCACAACATGTCATCATGCCAGCAGCGTTCAAGCTCCTGCTGCGGAGTGGCATCCCGCGGTAGTTCGATATCATCAGTATTGGAATTTGCTGCGATGTCGCCAATCATACGATTGATCAGTTGCAAGGTGTCGCGACCGGTTTGTGGATCCTGTGCTCCGTATAACAGACCATCGTGAGTCGCCGGGCCGGGTTGCACCAGGTGCGCGCCGGTCTGCGGCGGCAACGGATTGAGACCCGCCTGATGCATCAGATGAATCAAATCAAAAAACATGGCTGTCTCAACAATCTGATTATCGAGCACCCGATTAAACTCCGCGTAGCGCAACATGATGATTTTTCTGGTCGCAGGAATGCCAACAAAGTCTTCATCAAACAAACCAATGAAATGCCCCATCGAAACCACCCAGGTCCCGGGCTCTCCATCCAGTGAGTTTTCATTGGCAAAGAAAATATCGGGTCTGCGCCTGAAAGTATTAAAAGACGACAGCACAGGTTTATAAAAAACACCGGCAACGTCTTTTGCACCATACTGTTCATAGAACGGATGCATTCCACGCCAGTGCCAGTCATCGCCGGTGTAACTGGCAAGCACCGACTCTACGCTGTCGACCGTGGCAGCGTTAAGATCAGCGTGGAAGTCCCGCACCAGTTGTTTCGCATCTTGTATTTTCATTTCGCAGGTTTATCTATGGATGAGTAATTGCTACTAAGTCGTCAACAGCTGATCAACGACATCGGTGGAAAACTTGTAGCGCCGGTCGTTTTCATCCACACCGATAATCGGGTACTTACGGTTGTTGGGTTTAAAACCAATCAATCGAAAACTACGCCCGTTAAGTGAAAACTGCCGCTGGTAATCATTAGAAGTAAGACCGAATAAACTGGCGAGCGCCTCAAATTCAATGCGCTCAACATTGGCAGATTCAGCACTATCGGGAATCGCCAATGACAGGGTAAAGTCACACTTGCGGCTGTTGTATTTACAATTGGCATTGGTAAGTTGCATACCATGCTGCTTCGCATACGCCTTAACCATTGCCACCAGATTTTCCTGTACTTCAAGCACCGTTTCCTGTGTAAAGCTCGCCACAGTCGAGGAATCGGCGTTTTCCTGATCAACAGTTCTAGTCGCTCCATTACCGGCATCGGCTTGTTGAACTGACTTACTTGACTTGATTGTCAGCTGGCCTAACGTTTCCTGCTTTCTGCCGCGTATCCACACCTGCGACCAATTGCGCCGTGGCTTTTTATGATAGCTGCGAAAGACCTCACCCGATGTTTTGTGCACCAGCACCCACGGTGCATCCGGCTCCACCACCGCGTCGTCGTAACAAGCCTCGGGTCTTGCGCCAATCTCTTCACAAATAGATTTCCAGCGATTATCGTGTCCGCAGCTCACGCCATGCCGCTTATAGGCCAGTGCGTGTGCGATCTCGTGCAGGATAGTGTCGGTCACTTCTTCGTCGGAGTTCAGGTCGCAGAGTTTCCTGCTAAGACTGATGCGTTTATTGGAAATATCGCACACACCAAAGCGTCTGACCGCATTATCAAGAGAGGCGGTCCATTCACTCAGGCCATGTTCTTCCAGTGAGTTTTTGAGTTGTCGAAGCGCAATTACCGGGTTCATAAACTGATTTCTTAAGATAATTTATTCAGTGATATGTAAAGCTTAACGCAAGCCGTCTTCTCCAAGCGCATCTTTATGCTCTAACCCACCGACTCGTGGCAACGGTCTACCGGAATCCGTCACCGCGACAGCAACCAGTATTTCATTGGCACGTGGTGCATCGGTCACCCTGATTTCAATTCCGTCGAAGTGGCTACGGACATAGGCGGCATCTTTATGTCCCAAAGGAACATCCAGCGGCTGTCCACAGCCTCCCATTTTTTTGTTGGAAGGAACCAGCGCAGCACCTTTCTCAACGGCCTTACGCAATGGCGCACCAAGTTTTGGATGCAACAACGCTGCTGCATGTTCCAACTCACCATTGCTGCCGACCATAGCGGCCTTGCCGTAACTTTCACACTGTTCCGGACTCACCCCCAGCGCTTGAACGGCTTTCTCTCCAAGCAACTGACCTAACTGCGCCCCGGTCTCAATGAGTGCCTCAAGATCTTCCTGGTACTCACCCGCAAACGGATTCTCTATAACGGCAGCGGCCACGGCCTTTCTGGTCGGTGGTGAAATTGACCTGTGCATTTCCTGGTGTGTGTCTTCCACACTGGTGACAATCTTTCGAATTCGCATCAGTTATCGCAGCCCGTCTTCGCCCTTAACCTCAGAAGCTTCAAGACCACCGGCACGATTATGCACCCGCGCCCCTGTCGACATCACCAACGCCACAATCATTTCATTGGCGCGCGGTGCATCGTTAACACCGACCTCCATCGCATCGAAATGAGATCTAACGTAAGAGGCATTGGTGTGCGTTAATGGAATATCCAGTCGGGTACCCGGGGCTCCGACTTTCTTGGTCGAGGGTACAATAGCCATACTCTCCTCAATGGACTCACGCATCGAATAACCACCGGGCACATGCCAAAGCGCACCATGTTCAATTTCCCCGGCTTCACCAACGATAGCTCCTTTGCCATACCCTTTGATATCACCGGCATTACCACCCAGCGCTTCAATCAGTTTGTTCGCCATCTCAACGCCCAGAGGTTTGAGATCATCCATGAACCCTGCAATATCCTGCTCGTAGCGACCCGCGTAGGGATTTTCAATCACCGCCAGACAAGCAGCCTTGCGCAACGGGCTATCAGCGACAGGACCACCTTCGTGCCAGATTTCTTCCACCGACAC
>CALLLY010000345.1 GCA_938008205.1 uncultured Granulosicoccaceae bacterium | reverse complement strand
ATTCGCAACCATATTACCGTGCGTCAGCATCGCGCCTTTGGCGACACCTGTTGTACCACCGGTATATTGCAGAAACGCGATATCGTCATGAGTCAGTTCAGAGGCTTTGAATTGAGGTTTGCTTTTACCCTGCGCCAGTACATCACTAAATGATATTGCATTCGGCAGAGAGAATGACGGCACCATTTTCTTTACATACTTAATCACTGTATTCACCAGTATGGATTTGGGGAAGCCGAGCATGTCGCCGATGCGTGTTGTGATGATGACGTCAGGTGAAACTTCGGGGAGTATTTGTTCCAGGGTATGGGCAAAGTTCTCCACGATGACAATGCCTTTGGCATCTGAGTCTTTTAGTTGGTGGGTCAGTTCACGGGCGGTGTACAGAGGATTTGTGTTCACCACGGTAAGTCCGGCGCGCAGGATGCCCAGAACCGCGATCGGGTATTGCAGCATATTTGGCATCATGATCGCGACGCGGTCTCCCCTTTCGAACTTGCCGGTTGCATTCAGCCAGTTGCACAATGCCTGTGAGTATTGATCCAGCTGATCATAGGTAATTTCGGCCCCCATGCTGACATAGGCAACTTTATCCCTGAATCTATCAATGCTTTCTTCAAATATTTCTACAACATTGTTGTACGCATCAATGTCCGCAAACTCAGGGACGCCGGGAGGGTAACTCTTGAGCCAGGGTTTATCTGTCATTTTTTTAACCAATCATTCTAATCAAGTTGGAGACCGCGAGCGCCCGTCCGTGTATTGTCTGGACCAGTTTTACCGTTGCCGACATCGAAAATTCGATATTCCCTTGGCGATACTGCTACCTGCCGATCTATGAGTATATCTAAAACACTTCAATTTTCTGCCACCGATGGCGTCAAGATTGCCGCAAGTTCATACGGCAGCGATCAGGATCCGTCGGTATTGATGCTGCACGGTGCCGGTCAAACCCGCCATTCGTGGCATCGCAGTGCGTTAAAGATAGCTGAAAGTGGTTTTCATGTGGTTACTGTCGATACACGAGGGCATGGCGAAAGTACCTGGAGCACCCGAAAAGATTACTCGCTGGATACCCTGATGGCGGATTTGCTGGAGATTGTGCGGCAACTGCGTTGTGACCAGCCGTCTGTGGTAGGAGCGTCTCTCGGAGGAATTACGGCGTTATTGGCGCAGGGTGAGGCCACTGAGCAGTGTTTTCATTCATTGACGCTGGTGGATATTACCCCGAAGGTTGATCAGCAAGGGGTGGCGCGGATACTTGAGTTTATGAATCGCTTTGCCGATGGCTTTGAGTCGGTCGAGCAGGCGGCTGATGCCGTGGCGATTTATAAAAAAAAACCAGCCAGTGGCAAAAGTCAGAACCCGGAAGGCCTGTTAAAAAACCTTAGATTACGTGACAACGGGCGATACTACTGGCACTGGGATCCTGCACTTCTCGATCATGTCAGCGGGTTTGGTGAGGAGGTCGTCGAGCGGCAACGAGCGGCGGCGCGTGCTCTGAAGTTGCCGGTTTTACTGCTGCACGGTAAGCTCAGTGAAATTGTCAGCGATGCGGATGCTGAGGATTTTCTGCGGTTGGTACCGCACGCTCGTTATGTGGATGTGGCGCAGGCCAGCCATATGCTCGCTACCGATGACAACGATTTGTTTGCCAATGCCATCGTGGAGTTTCTGCTGGACAGTCGGCAGGAGCTTCCGCACCGCGCAGACACCGGGCCTGCATGATTCATTGGGATCAGGCTGCTTTGCCGCAGCATTTTTTGTATTTTTTACCACTCCCGCAGCTGCACGGGTCATTGCGCCCTACCTTGGGAGTATCGCGACGAATCTGTTGTACCTTCGGCGCTTCTGCATCAACAAAATACCAATCGTCATCCAGCTTTTCGAAAAGGCTGAGTTCGTGATGGTTGATCAGCTTGCCTTTGGCATCATTGAATCTGGCAATAAACTCGACCGTGCCGCTCTGGTCACTTTCGGTACCATCGGTGGTATTGAGAATCTCCAGTTCAAGCCAATCAGAGTTTTCTGCCCACTCTCGTGTGCTTTTTACATCAATTTCACCACGATGTGCCGGATGGTGAGTCGATTGGATATAGTCAATATTCGCAAATGTGTGAGCCGTATATCTGGAGCGGATTAAGGCCAGGGCCGTTTCAGGTTTCTTTTTGCCTTTCAGATAGGGGGCACAACATTCTGAAAACTTAACCCCTGAACAGCATGGGCACTGACTCATTAAAAAAATCTCCGAGGATCGGCGGGTGGCCGATCAATTGTGTTAGTAGGGAACGGTAGTATGTTGCCACATCCGATTGTTTGCCAGCGGATGCAATACGACACTGCCCCCGATGACAGCAGTCACCGAAAACTCAGTGGGGCAATTCTTCCATATCGATGTCCAGATGCATAGAGAGCAACTTGCTGCCAAGCATGCCTACAATGCCGTCGCGTCGATCCTGCCCCGATGTACTGAACTCAAACCGGTACCATCGGGCGATGTTCATATGGCCACTTTCATTGCGTTGCAGACGCATCTTGCGCAAGGTAACCGTTTCATCCAGCAGTTGTACGCTGCAGCGACTGCACGCGCCACGAGCGAGTTTCACCGCAATTTCCCGGCTTTGGGCGCTCGACCACCAGAACCACAAAGCCAGAGCAATCGCAATTAATATTAAAACGTTCATCCCGCTACGCCTGACTTTGATATCGCTCAATCAGCATTATAATAGTGTACTGTATGACACAAATGCAGCTTATAAGCTGGATTAGCAGACAATCTGTTTGCTGCCCTGCGTTCGCTGCAAGCCTTTAGCTGGGTAGCGGCATCAAAAAAGGTGCGTCACGCATGACATCTCGGAGCACGGACCCGGCGCTGTCATCAAAATCCGTACTTTAAACAGTACCTCGGAAACCTTCGCGAAAGCAGAGAATTTACCTATGGATCAACAACAGAAAACAGAACTTGAAGCCGCCGCCTACCGGCGTTTGGTTAGTCATCTGCAAAACCGTACAGACGTACAGAATATTGATTTGATGAACCTTGCCGGTTTTTGTCGCAATTGCCTGTCAAAGTGGTACACCGAAGAAGCCAGGCAGCGCGATCTTGATATCGAGTTGAGTGATGTGCGTGAAGCGGTGTATGGAATGCCCTATGAAGAGTGGAAAACTAAATACCAAAAAGAAGCGTCCGCCGATCAGCAGGCCGCCTACGCTGCCGGCAAGCCCGACTAACCGCAGCTTTTAAGCAATAAAAAGACTGGCAACGTTTTGCACCTGGCGATCCAACTACTCAAAGCATCATTAGCGGTGAATTCCAAAGCCGGTAGCGGGCAGCAACTGCTGGTGCTTTGTGATGAATATTCTCAGGAGCTGCAGCAGTTGCAGAATGCTGAGCCGCGATTGCACTATCAGGATGGGAAAACTTTTGTGTCCCATTACCATGCCTCCGCTACCCGGCGCTGGCCCCTGATAGTGGTACTGGACGTTAATAACGACCTGCTGGCGCATCCGGGGCTTCTCGCCTGTGCTCGCGATTGCGCCGGAGACAAAATTTTGCTGTGGAATGACCAGGCTTCGCTGTCAGATTTGTTGGCGTTGGGATTTCGCCGACTGGAGAAAACTCCGGATACCTTTGTGTTTGATTTGTACGACTATAAAAAACGCCCCGACTGGTTTAACGCGGACAATTTTGCTCACCCGCAGCGATGGAACGCACTGAACTGAGCTGTTATTCCTCAGCTAATTCTCACGCAGGTGTACATCGCCAATGTAATTCGAACGCGTGGGTAATTTGCGGTATTCTTGCCAGCACTGGCAGGTTGCTCTTTCCAATGCTGATTCGGGCCAGTGCTGTTACGGTTAATTGAATGCAGCAATGTACCCGAAGCCGCACATTGAACTAATTGCATGTCAAACTATCAACACCTGCAATACAGCGTTGGTCAGCGTGTTGGCATGACGCAGTTCTGTGGCAATTAGTTGCCGATCATCTATCCTAAACCCTAAATAAAATATTCGTTGCGGAATACAACAATGGCAAGTATGAAAATGTTGCAGGACACCTCGATGCTCGATGGTGGCAACATTGTGTACCTTGAGCAACACTACGAAAGTTACCTGCGTGATCCGAATTCGGTTCCTGAGTCGTGGCGCCGGTATTTTGATCAGTTGCCGATGGTCAACGGGCAGGCCCGGGATATTCCGCACAGCGAAGTGAGGCAGCATTTTTATAACCTCACCCGCAACTCTACTGCGCGTACCAGCGGGCCTGCTGTGCAGTCATCTGTTGAGCTTGAGCGCAAGCAGGTGCAGGTCGGGGCACTGATTGATGCCTACCGGACGCGAGGCCATCAGCTTGCCAACATCGATCCGCTGAATCGCATGGAAAAAATCGAGGTTAAGGAAGTTCAGCTGCACGAAAACGGTTTGTCCGGCGCTGATTTGCAAACCGAGTTCCAAACGCCAACGCTTACCAGCATCGATGTTGCGCCGTTGTCTGAAATTGTTGCTCATCTGGAAAAAATCTACTGCAGCACGATTGGTTACGAGTACATGTACATCAATCACACCACGCAGAAAAAGTGGCTGCAGCAGCGTATTGAGAGTTACTGGGCAAAGCCTGACATTGGTGTGGAGTCGCAAAAATGGCTGCTGGAACGGCTGACCGCTGCGGAGGGACTGGAGCGCTATTTACATTCACGATATGTAGGTCAAAAACGCTTCTCACTCGAAGGAGGGGAGAGTCTCATAGCGATCATGGGTTCATTAGTGCAACGCGCCAGTGATGCCGGTTGTGAAGAGATGGTGGTAGGCATGGCACATCGAGGTCGCCTGAATGTTCTGGTAAATGTACTGGGAAAAAAACCGGCTGAATTGTTTTCCGAATTCGAAGGCAAGCATGACGATGATCTGGCTTCCGGTGATGTGAAATACCATCAGGGATTTTCTTCAGATATCAAAACCAGTGCTGGCAAGTATATGCATCTGGCATTGGCCTTTAACCCGTCGCATCTGGAGATCGTATCGCCGGTGGTGGAGGGCTCAGTGCGTTCGCGGCAGGACCGTTACGGAGACAGTATCGGACAGGATGTTATTCCTGTGAGTATCCACGGTGATGCGGCTTTTGCCGGCCAGGGTGTGGTGATGGAAACCTTCAACATGGCCGATTCACGTGGATTCTCTACCAAAGGCACGGTACATATTATTGTCAACAATCAGGTTGGCTTTACCACCAGTAACCTGGCCGACGCGCGCTCAACGCTGTACGCGAGTGATGTGGCAAAAATGATTAACGCGCCGATCTTCCATGTTAATGGTGATGATCCGGAAGCGGTATTGTTTGTCAGTCAGCTGGCGCTCGACTTTCGCAATGAATTTCATAAGGACGTAGTGATTGATCTGGTGTGTTATCGCCGCCATGGTCACAACGAAGCAGATGAACCATCTGCCACTCAACCCATGATGTATAAAACCATCAAGGCGTTGCCGACGACTCGTCAGTTGTATGCCGAAAAACTGGTTGCGGCACAAAGTGTCGATGCAGATTTTCCACAAACCCTGGTGGAAGAATATCGCAGCAAACTCGATGCTGGTGTCACGGTAGCGCACGGGGTTGAAACGGATCCGGACTACCTGGAAAAACACCATATTCCGTGGGTTGATTACGCCAACACAGATTGGCGTGCAGAATACGAAAGCAAAGTTCCGGTTGAAAAGTTGCAGGCACTGGCCAACTCACTGACTGAATTACCGGAAGGACTGTTGCTGCACTCGCGGGTGAAAAAGATTGTTGAAGACCGCCGCAAGATGACTGCTGGTGCGTTACCGCTTGACTGGGGTTACGCAGAAAATCTGGCCTATGCGACCTTGCTTGATCAGGGGCACCCGGTACGACTTTCCGGACAGGATTGTGGCCGTGGCACATTTTTTCATCGACATGCGGTGCTGCACAATCAAAACGATGGCTCAACGTATGTGCCGTTACGTAACGTGTTTGATGATCAGCCGAACTTTCTGGTGATCGACTCGGTACTATCGGAAGAGGCGGTGCTGGCGTTTGAATATGGTTATGCCACAGCAGACCCGCAAACCATGGTGATCTGGGAAGCGCAATTTGGAGATTTTGCCAATGGTGCGCAGGTGGTGATCGACCAGTTCATCAGTTCCGGTGAAACCAAATGGGGTCGGCTGTGCGGCATCTCATTGTTCCTGCCGCACGGTTATGAAGGCCAGGGACCGGAGCACTCGTCGGCGCGACTGGAGAGATTTTTACAGTTGTGTGCTGAAGAAAACATGCAGGTACTGGTGCCGAGCACACCCGCTCAGGCCTACCATATGATCAGACGTCAGATGCTGCGGCCTATGCGTCGGCCGCTGATTGTGATGACACCCAAGAGCCTGCTGCGGCACCGCCTGGCTGTTAATACGCTGGAAGATCTCGCCGAGGGTGAATTCCAGCCGGTAATCCCTGAGCTCGATGCGGTTGTTGAGCCTTCCGGGGTAGATCGCCTGGTGTTTTGTTCCGGAAAAGTCTTTTACGATCTTTTAGAAAAACGTCGGGAAGATTCACTCAACAACGTAGCACTGATTCGCGTTGAGCAGCTGTATCCGTTTCCCTATCGGGAAATGCGAGAGATTATCGCTACCTATCCGAACGCCCAACGGGTGGTGTGGTGTCAGGAAGAACCGCGCAATCAAGGGGCCTGGCGCGCAACCCGACATCGCATAGAAAGAGTTCTCAGAGACGATCAGGCGCTGGAGTTTGCCGGTCGTCCGCCTTCTGCTTCACCGGCAGTGGGTTACGCCAATCAACACATTAAAGAGCAGAACTTACTGGTGCAGGAAGCACTGGCAATTCTCGAGAACAGTCAGCATCCGGTAGAGAACCATAAACTCGCCGGCAAACTTTAAATTTATTGCAACAGGTTCAGCACAGAATAATGGCAACTGAAATTAAGGTCCCCGTACTACCGGAATCCGTGGCAGACGCCACCATTCTTGCGTGGCAGAAAAAGCCGGGGGATGCGATTAAACGGGACGACATACTGGTTGAAGTTGAAACCGACAAAGTCGTCCTTGAAGTACCGGCACCGGCAGATGGTGTATTGACGTCCATCGTCGCTGACGAAGGTGCCGTGGTAACCGCGCAGGAAGTGCTTGGCACAATGGAAGAAGGTGCTGTTGCCGAAGCATCACCATCTGCGGCGTCTGAACCGGCAGCATCGGCTGCTGCCGATACGCACGATACCGGTGGGCCCAGCAGTCCATCTGCACGACACTTAATGGCTGAACACAATTTAACGGCAGATCAAATTGCCGGTAGTGGTAAAAACGGTCGAATTTCAAAAGCCGATGTCGAAGCGCATATCGCGGCGCTGTCGTCGGGTGGTGCTGCAACCGTTGCATCTGCAACGCAGGCTCCGGTCTCTTCCGCAGCCCAGGTCTCTTCTACAGCTCAGGTATCTGCGTCGGCAGCTTCGGGCGTTACCTCGATTTCGGCAGCGCCGGGTGAGCGATCAGAGCGACGTGTACCGATGAGTCGCTTGCGCGCGCGCATTGCCGAGCGCTTGTTACAGGCGTCGCAAACCACTGCCATGCTAACGACTTTTAACGAAGTTGATATGCAACCTATAAAAGAGCTGCGGGCACAGTACAAAGATCAGTTTGAAAAATCGCACGGCGTGCGCCTGGGTTTTATGTCGATCTTTGTTAAAGCGGCTACCGAGGCGCTGAAAAGGTTCCCTGATATCAATGCTTCACTGGATGGCGATGACGTCGTCTATCACGGCTTTTGTGACGTTGGCATTGCGGTATCGTCTGATCGCGGTCTGGTGGTGCCTATCCTGAGAGATGCTGAAAATCTGTCTCTTGCAGAAATTGAAAAGCAGATTGGTGAATACGCAGGTTTGGCCAAAAATGGCAAGCTCGGTCTGGACCAACTGACTGGCGGTACCTTTACCATTACTAATGGTGGCGTTTTCGGGTCTTTGATGTCGACACCGATTCTCAATCCTCCACAAAGCGCTATTCTGGGTATGCATACTATTCAGGACCGTCCGGTGGCTATTAACGGAGAGGTGGTTATCCGTCCGATGATGTACATCGCGTTGTCTTATGATCACCGAATTGTCGATGGTCAGGGTGCAGTGACATTTCTGAAAACCATTAAGGAACTGGTCGAAGAACCCGCCAAAATACTGCTTGATATCTGATACACCCGAATATCAGAAAGCCTTAGCGACTGCGTTACAATAGCGGTCGCCAGTGATTACCACAGCCGGCCAATACCGGTTGTGGCGATTGCCATTGTCACCAACAATAGACTGCATCAGTGAATTTGACGCACTGATTCTGGAGCAATTCTATGTCTGAGAAATACGATGTTATCGTGCTGGGTGCCGGTCCGGCAGGTTATGTTGCTGCGATTCGTTGCGCTCAGCTCGGACTGAACACCGCCTGTGTGGAGCAATGGATAAACAAAAAAGGCAACCCAGCGCTTGGTGGTACCTGTCTGAACGTTGGTTGTATCCCGTCTAAAGCCCTGCTGGAAAGCAGTCAGATTTACTCTGATGCCGCAAATGGTCTGTCCGCGCATGGCATCGAGGTCTCCGGTGTTCGTGCAGACGTACCTCAAATGATTGCCAGCAAAGATAAAATTGTCGAGGAATTGACCGGCGGCATTGAGCACCTGTTTCGTGCAAATAAAATTACCTGGATCAAGGGCACCGGTACGCTGATGCCTGAACGACAGGTTTCTGTGCAGGATGCCGATGGCAACAGCACCATCCATGGTGCTGACAACATCATACTTGCCACTGGTTCGAAATCGATAGAAATCGGCTCTGTGCCTCTGCACAGTGATGTGATTGTTGATTCTTCCGGTGCGCTGGATTGGGAATCTGTGCCTGAAAAGTTGTGTGTCATTGGCGCGGGTGTTATCGGTCTGGAGCTTGGCAGTGTGTGGCGAAGACTTGGCTCTGAGGTGGTCGTGCTGGAAGCGCAGGATGTGTTTCTGCCAATGGTCGATCAGCAGATTGCCAAGGATTCATTGCGTCAGTTCACGCGCCAGGGGCTCGATATCAAACTGGGTGCCAGAGTGATGTCGTCGCAAGTCGACGCCGATGGTGTGTCTTTGCAATACACGGATTCCTCCGGGGAACAGAGTATTAAAGTTGACCGTGTGATTGTTGCCGTAGGTCGCCGCCCTAACATCGAACAACTGACTTCACCGGAAACCGATCTGCTGATTGATGAGCGTGGACTGGTTCACGTTAACGGCGCCTGTGAAACCAACTTGCCCGGTGTGTGGGCGATAGGAGACCTGGTTCGTGGACCGATGCTGGCCCACAAAGGTTCAGAAGAGGGAGTTGCCGTGGCAGAACGAATCGCCGGTCAGCACAGCCATCTGAACTACGACGCCATCCCTTCAGTCATTTATACCCATCCTGAAATCTCGTGGGTCGGTCAAACCGAAGAGCAATTGAAGGAAGCCGGTCGTGAATATAAGAGCGGCGTTTTTCCTTTTGCTGCCAGTGGTCGTGCTAAAGCACAGCGTGAAACCGGTGGTATGGTAAAAATCCTCGCTGATAAAAACACTGATGAATTGCTTGGTATGCATATTGTTGGTGGCCACAGTTCCGAGCTTATCGGTCACGGCGTGACGGTAATGGAATTCCAGGGTACCAGTGAAGATATTGCTCGAACTGTCTTTGCGCATCCGACATTGAGTGAAGCAATTCACGAAGCGGCGCTGGCTGCGGATCATCGCGCACTGCATATTCCCAATCGCAAACGCTAAAAAACAAGTAGTGTTGGTGTTGTGGAAGTTATGTAGTAACGACCGTTGTACGGGTGTTGTTGGCAAGTATTTAGAAGAGATTTTTCGCTCAGCGGTGGCCTTGCGAACGCCGCTTCAAAAAATTGTCGCCGTTATTTAAGTGACTGCAAACAGTCTTCAATCTCGGCGCTAATATTTTGCCGACATTGTTTCTCGGCAATGCATACGAATAATTGAGGCGCTCACAAACTTTTATACAAAAAAACGCGTTTGAATTAGAGCGAATGTGACGTATTCAAGACATTTGGATTTGACCAATACTCCTTTTACTATCTCACTGCCCAATGGTACAGAATGTGAAATACCCGGTTCATCATAAGAAAGGTGAACCATGGTGGCGCGATGATTTTGGTGATGGGTACAGCTGAAGATCAGCACGCAGCAGCGATCTATAACAAAGTCCTGGCTCGCGGAAATCGTGTTGCCTACTTTGACCCTAGGTTGTATCCCAGAGATATGACAATCACTTTCGATAGTGCATTGCCGATGGCCGGCACTATTCGCTATCGTGATGGCCAGCCAGCCATTGACTTGTCACTGGTGAATTCGGTTTACTGCCGACACTGGGATGACCTGTTGGTCAGTGCCAGCGCCATGGGGGCAATGCCGGATGCCGTGGAGTTGCGTGAAACCGAGGCTTCGCTGGGTAGTTTGTTTCGTGGTATGGAAAGCTATTGGGTCAACCCGATTGAGTCTTTAAAGAATGCGAGATATCGCATTCGTCAACTGCAACTGATCCGAACCCAGGGCGTCAGGGTGCCAGAGGTTATTGTCAGTAACGACTTTCGTCGAGTTCAGGCTTTCTTTAGTCTGACCAACGAACAACTTCAATATCGCCCCTCGGGCTGGAACAGTTCTGCATGGAACAGTGGCCATATCGATGAGATAGCGCGTCATCTTTCAGATCTTCCTGTCACGCCGGTTGAATACCAGGAAATTATTGCTGGTGATGAAGTTAGAGCCTATGTCATTGGTGAATCCGTATTCTCGGGATTGATTGAACCGGTTAACAATGAATTCGCTGCCATGCACAGTGACTATGTGCGACCAATTGAGTTACCTGCAGAGGCAAAACGTATTTGTCGTCGGGTGGCAGCTACGCTGGATTTGCGCTTTTGTGCGATTGATCTGCGCATCACGCCAGAGGCCGAGTATGCGGTTGTTGATGTTGATGCCAATCCAATGTTTCTACACTTTGAACAAACCACTCGATTGCCGATAAGTGATCGCCTGGTCGAGTTGTTAATTGCAACAGATGTCGATGCATATGACACCCGACTGATCGCCAGTGCCTAGCGAAGAAGGGTGCGCTTAATTGCGATACAATCGCCGCAGCCATTAATAAACAAGTCGCCTGTTAGGTGCGGGACAATAAGCTCACCATGACGGCCCAACTCTATGTATTGTCAGCTCCATCCGGAGCTGGAAAAACCAGTCTGGTTAAATCGGCCTGCGAAAGACTGGATCGGTTAGTCGTCTCGGTGTCCCATACCACCAGGCCGAAAAGACCAGCCGACGTCGATGGTGTGGACTATCACTTTGTGGATGAAAGCACCTTTCACGACATGATCGGCCAGGGTGAGTTTCTTGAGCACGCCCGTGTATTCGATAATCTTTATGGAACCTCTCAGCGGCTGGTAGAGCAAACACTGGCGCTGGGTACGGATGTCATACTGGAGATTGACTGGCAGGGCGCCGATCAGGTCCGACGACTCATGCCGGATGCCTGCGGCATTTTTATCGTTCCCCCCAGCAGAGAAATTCTTGAACAAAGGCTTCGTGGACGCGCCAGCGACTCCGAAGAAGTCATTGAGCGTCGCATGCGAGATGCTGTTGAGGATATGCGGCATTTTTCTAACTACGACTATCTGATCATCAATAAAGATTTCGATCATGCGCTTGATGAATTGTGTGCTGTTGTCTTGTCGAAACGTGTGCAGACAGGTCGCCAAAGCACCATTAATCAATCGTTACTGAGTGCGCTTTTAACCTGATAGTGAGACGGCAGATACACCGATTTAGTGTTTGGCTTGTTTTCTTTTCCAATGTCACTAAAATCAACAGTCGTATACGACACTGAATTCAGGAGTACCTATGGCTCGTGTGACCGTTGAGGATTGCCTCGAACACGTAGACAACCGTTTTGAACTTGTCATTCAGGCAGCTAAGCGAGCTCGAAAAATCTCTCTGGGTGCCGATCCGCTGGTGCCGATGGAAAACGACAAGCCTACCGTAATCGCACTGCGAGAAATTGCCCAGGGTCTGTTGGCGCAATCACGGGAAGAAGAAACACCGGTGCGTACGATAGAGGACGTGGCTGGTGAAGCGTCAATATCCGCTCCCGCTTCGGACCTTTAGTACACAGCTGAGCTTGCCGGTACCCCCGCTGACTCGTATCGATTCGAACCAGCAAGCAGCAATAGACGACCTCTGCAAACTGATGCGGAGGCGTTATGACGAGTCACAAGTCACTGAAGTCTATGAAGCCTACAAGGTTGCCAGTGAAGGGCACGTAGGCCAGGCTCGCGTATCAGGCGAGCCGTACATATTGCATCCGATCGCAGTCGCAACCATTGTTTTTGAAATGAATATGGACCATCGCAGTGTGATGGCAGCGCTGTTGCACGATGTGGTCGAAGACACCTCCATATCACTGGATCAGATAGAGGCGCGTTTCGGCGAAGATGTGGCAGCTATTGTCGATGGCCTGAGTAAACTGACTCACCTGAAGTTTAAGTCCAAAGCGGAAGCGCAGGCAGCCAACTTCCAGAAAATGTTGTTGGCAATGGTTGATGACATCCGTGTGATTCTGATCAAGCTCGCCGATCGTATTCACAACATGCGTACGCTGGGAGCAATGCCGGATCACAAACGCCGCCGCATCGCTCGCGAAACACTGGAAGTTTACGCACCGATTGCCAACCGGCTCGGCATTTACAAAATGAAAAACGAGCTCGAGGATCTGGGCTTTAAATCGCTGTATCCGGTGCGCCATAGAGTGCTGCAGGAGGCGGTGCAAAAACGCAATAAAGATCGTCTTGAGCTGGTGCGGAAGTTCGAAATTCTTGCGTTGGCCAAACTCGAAGACAAAGGCATCGAGGCCAAAGTGCACGGCCGTGAAAAGCATTTGTACAGCTTGTATCAGAAAATGCGAAACAAGCAGTCGGCATTTGAAGATGTGTTCGACATGTTTGCCGTGCGCATTATTGTGAAATCACAGGACGACTGCTACCGCGCACTTGGTGTTATGCACAGTGTTCATAATCCTTTGCCAAAGCAGGTCAAAGACTATATTGCTATCCCCAAGAGCAACGGCTATCAGTCATTGCATACGGTACTGTTCAGCCCGGCGGCAATTCCGATAGAAGTACAGATCAGAACCGAGGAGATGAACACCTTTGCAGAAACCGGTGTGGCTGCACACTGGATGTATAAAGAAGGCCAGTCCAATAGTGCACAACAGCGTGCCCATCAGTGGCTCGCCAACCTGGTTGATATGCAGGAAACCAGTGCCGATACGCTGGAGTTTTATGAAAACGTTAAAGTCGACTTGTTCCCTTACGAGATCTTTGTGTTTTCACCGATGGGTGATATTTACAGACTGCCACAGGATGCAACACCGGTCGATTTCGCCTATGCAGTGCACTCCGATATTGGTAATCGCTGTTTAACCGCAAAAGTTGATCGTCAACTGGCACCGCTGAGCGCGCCGCTTGAATCCGGTCAGACGGTGGAAATTATCTGTTCCGATGATCAGCAGCCTAATGCCTTTTGGCTGAATTTCGTAGTGACCCCTAAAGCGCGTAACTCGATCAGAAACTTTCTAAAAAATCAGAGCACTGACAAAACCATCGGGTTTGGCAGGCAGCTGCTCAGTCGCGGTCTCAAACGATATGACACCAGCTTGCAGGACATCGATCAGCAATCGATAGACTCATTGTTAAAGCAGATGGCGTTACCTGATCTCGATACGCTGTGCTACGAAATCGGTCTGGGTAATCATATTCCCAGTATGGTGGCGGCATGGTTGCTGAACGAGGGGGATCGAAATATCGAGGTCGATAAGCGAACCAAAATGCTCTCTGCCACTGACCCCGGGCCGCTGGTTGTGGAAGGTGGTGAGGATGCGATCATTTCACTGGCACGCTGCTGCATGCCAATCCCCGGCGATAACATTCATGGCATGATCACCGCCGGTAAAGGCGTGCTGGTCCATCGAGCCAATTGCCAGAATGTGTCCAGGCAGAGGCGGCGCTCGCGTGAGTGGGTTGCGGTGGTCTGGGGCACAGATCTGACCGGACCGTTCAAAACCAAAATTGAAGTAGATATCAACGATGTACCGGGTGCGCTGGCCAAAGCCGCCAATGTGATGTCTGAAATGGATACCAACATAGAAGACATCCGCTTCGAACCGGGTAGTGAGAATACCACCACGCTGATCTTCCAGCTGGCAGTGAGTGACAGAACCCAGCTGGGTCGTTTGATTAAACGGGTTCGCAGCCTGAAGGCGACATTGCGCGCCCGACGCGCCTGATTCATTCACGCAATTCCGACACGCTCTACAGGAGCTTGTCCGACAACCAGTATCTGCTGTGGTCGCGATATTCTGGCCAGCTATTTAGATCCTATCGTTAAAGAAGAATGACTATTCGCCTCTATCGATCAAAATATCTGACCTAAAATCTCACAACCTCGCGATGACCCTGGTTCTCGGACAAACTCCTAGGTTTTGTTAGACGACACAGGTACCATCCGCGTGCATAAATTCACTCGACAGGACTCAAACCATGAGCAAAGAAATCATTGCCACTGATCAGGCTCCCGGTGCAATCGGTGCTTATTCGCAGGCGGTAAAGGTTGGTGATACGGTTTATCTTTCAGGGCAAATTCCGCTGGTCCCTGCAACTATGGAAGTCGTCGATGGTGATGTTGAAACCATGATCCGTCAGGTGTTTGATAATCTTTCCGCGGTTTGTGCTGCCTCCGGTGGATCACTTGCTGATATCGTCAAGCTGTCAGTTTTTCTGACCGATCTGGGCGATTTCGCCAAGGTCAATGAAGTCATGGCGGAATACTTCACAGAGCCGTACCCGGCGCGCGCTGCGATTGGTGTTGCAGAGCTTCCCAAAGGTGTGCCGGTAGAGGTAGAAGGCATCATGGTGTTAAACACCTAGCCAGGTTCCGACGGCAAAGGGCAGCACCAAAGTAGGTTCGACGCTGTGCACCAGTTATGGATCTGACCACACTAGCAGTGACCCGCCTCAAAGGGGTGGGTAGCAAACAGGCAGAAAAACTGGCGCGGTTACAAATTAAAACCGTGCAGGACGTATTGTTCCATCTGCCATTGCGATATCAGGACCGCACCAGAGAAATCCCCATCGCTGACCTGGCTGTCGGTCTTGAAGCCGTTTTCAGTGGTGTTGTGCTGGATGTTGAAGTTTTGTTTCATCGTCGTCGCTCGATGCTTTGTACCATTGGCGATGACACCGGTGAGATCAGGCTGCGCTTTTTTCACTTTAATAATCAGCAGCGAGACAAGCTTCAGAAGGGTGTGCGAATCTCCTGTTTCGGAGAGATCCGTCGTGGCCGCCAATCGCTTGAAGTGGTACATCCGGAGTATCAGGTAGTCGGTGCCGGTGGCTCCGCAATCACTGCCCAGACATTAACACCGATCTATCCGGTCACCGAAGGTTTGCATCAGCTGGCGATGCGCAAGATCACCGATCAGGCGATTAGCCATTTAGACACTGCGATAGTGGCCGAATTGCTGCCTGCGCCGAGCGGCGAAATAACGCTTAAAGAAGCACTGCATACGGTACACCGTCCGTCGCCATCAGTGAATGCCGAAGCATTAGTGCAGGGGCAGCATCCTGCTGTGCAAAGGCTGGCGTTGGAAGAACTGGTTGCGCATCGATTAAGTGTGCAGCGAGTACGTGAAAAAGCGCGATTACAGCGGGCACCGTGTATACAAATGCCCAGTGAGTTGTGTGCCAGACTGATTGATTCCCTGCCTTTTTCGCTTACCGGTGCACAGGCCCGGGTGATCGACGAAATTGCCATTGATCTGCAAACCCCTGAGCCGATGCTGCGATTAATACAGGGCGATGTGGGGTCGGGTAAAACCATGGTTGCGGCGGCCGCTGCTGCGATGGCCGTGGGAGCGGGATATCAGGTTGCGATAATGGCGCCGACGGAAATACTCGCAGAGCAGCATCTGGCCAGTTTCACACAGTGTTTTGAACCACTGGGGCTTAAGATCGGCTGGCTTAAAGGCAAACTCGGCGCGCGACAGAAAAGAGATGCCATTGAATCGATTGCCATGGGTCAAACCGATATTGCGGTTGGTACGCACGCGCTGTTTCAACGCGATGTTGAATTTGCCCGACTCGGTCTGACTATTGTCGATGAGCAGCATCGCTTTGGTGTCCACCAGCGTTTGTCACTGCGTGAAAAAGGGATAGAAAATGGCCAGGTACCGCATCAGCTCACGATGACAGCAACGCCGATTCCCCGCACCCTTGCGATGACTGCTTACGCGGATCTTGATTGCTCGGTTATCGATGAGCTTCCCCCCGGTCGACAGGAAATAAAAACGGTGGCAGTACCCAACAGTCGCCGCAGTGAAGTGATTGAAAGAGTAGCGGTTGCGATTAAGGAAGGGCGTCAGGTTTATTGGGTTTGTACGCTCATTGAAGAGTCAGAAGTGCTGCAGGCGCGCGCTGCGGAAGACGCGGTGGCCGAACTGGCCGGACACATGCCAGACGTTGCGATTGCAATGGTGCATGGTCGTATGAGCAGCGTAGAAAAAGAGCACACCATGCTTGAGTTCAAAGAAAACCGGGTGCAGCTACTGGTCGCCACGACCGTTATTGAAGTGGGTGTTGATGTGCCTAACGCGTCGTTGATCATTATCGAAAATACCGAGCGACTGGGATTATCGCAATTGCATCAGCTTCGCGGGCGGGTCGGTCGTGGCAGTGTATCGAGCAGCTGTGTGCTGGTGTACGAAAGTGGCTTAAGCCAACGTGCCAGGCAACGTATCGGGATTATGCGGGAAACCAATGACGGCTTTGCAATCGCCGAAAAAGACCTTGAACTTCGAGGTGCCGGTGAGTTGCTGGGCACCCGGCAAACCGGAGTTATGCAGTTCCGTATTGCCGATTTAATGCGCGATAAACATCTGCTCGATCAGGCAAAGCAGCTCAGCGAACAAGTGCTGCCGGCACATGTACCAGCACTGGTTGAACGATGGATGGGTGACGAGGCGCCGGAATACGGCAACGTTTAAGCAGGTGTTTTAGGACGGTACAACAGTACCAGCGCCAGTGCCGCCAAACCGCCGCAAACCATGCCATACAGATGTGCGTTGACAATCACGGTGCCACCGGTAATTTTCTCGCTGCTCTCTACTGCGCCATAAAGTTGCTCCCAGATTATCTTGCCGAGTGTGTAAACAATAAGGATTATGGCTATTGATTTCTGGTATCGAAATTCAGCGATAGCGCCTCCGAGCAGCAGGCCGTAAAGCACCCCCGACAGCCCCACATACCAGTTGAGCTGTGGGTCGAAAAACAACAGGCCAAGGCCCACACCCAGCATGCTGATCACGCCAGTGACCGCCCATTGCCAGGCGCGCATAGCCGGTGCAAGTAACAGGCTGATGACGGCCAGACCTGCTAAGTTCAATGCGAGATGAGCGTATCCGAGATGCACCAGGTTGCCGGTAATCAGACGCCACCACTGCCCATCGTTAATCTGCTCCCGGCTGAAGCGTAAAACATCTGTGAAATCGGCCACTTGAAAAATGATGCAGGCAATACCAACAATCAGGGAGAGCCAGTAGGCGCGATGCAGTCCTGCGAGCCCTTTTCCGGCCGGTCGATTGTGATCTGGTTGCAAGGAACTCTTTCCGGTTTGTTTTATCAGTACAGTAACAGGCGGCACGAATGTAGCCGTTATAATGAGCGGCATACTACTACGGCGAAGCAGTTGACAGCGAAATCTGCTGGAAGTTAACTGCCCCGACCGGGTGTTTAGCCGACATCAAAGTTCAAGTTTGGAGCCAAAAAAGTGAATAAATCTCTAGCACCTAAGAAAACACTGCCAGCGTCGGTTCAAGGCGGGTTCAGTTTGATCGAATTAATTGCGGTGGTAGCAATTCTGGGCATTCTTGCAGCTGTCGTTGCGCCTAAGATTTTCAATCAGCCCGGTAAGGCACGTCAGGCAAAAGCAAAAACCGAAATCAGCGGAATTCAGTCAGCGCTGGAAATGTACAACCTTGAGAATTTTAATTTCCCAACCACTGATCAGGGACTGATGGCGTTAGTAGAAAAGCCCACAGGCGAGCCGGAAGCGCCGAATTGGCAAGACGGTGGATATCTGCCCAGGTTGCCGAAAGACCCCTGGGGACGTGACTATCTGTACGTCAGTCCGGGTGAAAACGGTGACGTTGATATTTATTCGTATGGCCGCGATGGTCAGGAAGGTGGTGAAGGTGAAGATGCTGATGTTGTTAACTGGGATCTTTAACAGTCCAGTCATTGCTTTCGCCTGACCAATAGATCGCGCAATTATGGCGATAGCAAAAAACCGTAACGTCCGTTCGCAGCGAGGTTTTTCGCTGCTCGAGCTGATTGTTGTGATCGCTATGATGGCCGTATTGACTGGTGTGATTGTGCCTCGACTTAACTTCGGCGGTGAGAAAGAGCAGATCAAAACGGAAACGCTGCGCCTTGCCGAGCTAATGAATCGTGCAACTGAAGAGTCGATATTTAAAACCAAACAAATCGGTATACGTTTCACAGACAGTGACTATCAGTTTCTCGCGCTTGATGGCGATGGACGGGAAGGTAAATGGGTCTCTTATGAGAGCAAAACTTTTCGTACTCGCGAATGGCCGGATAATTTTGATGTAGAAGTCGAGATATCCGGTGTTGCGATAGAGCTGGAAAGCAGTGAGGCGTTTAAAATCGATGAAAAAACTCGACCGCACGTGATGTTTCTTTCCAACGGTGAAGTCATGCCGGATTTTAAAGTGGTGGTCGAAAAGGGGCTTAACGATGAACGCTGGCAGGTTGCCAGTGGCGTTGAAGAGTTGATCACATTCGGGAAAGTGGACGACTTTTGAAAACGTCGCGCACACAGGGTGGTTTTACACTGGTAGAAATACTCGTGTCGCTGGCCGTTTTATCAATTATTCTGGGTGCACTGGTGCAAAGCGCGGGTGTTGCAACCTCCAACGCCGGCCGCTTGCGAGACAGAACCATTGCCGAGTGGGTAGCAACAAATCGTCTCGCAGAGCTGCGTTTGTCACCTTCCTTTCCGGAAACCGGAAGTAAAACCGGTGATGAAGAAATGCTTGGTAAAACCTGGTACTGGAAAACCATCGTGCAAAAGGTAGAAGACGATGACCTTCGCAGGGTTGATGTTGAGGTTCGATCATCCGAGAACGCTGAAAATCCGCTGGTAACCATGGCAGGGTTTGTCAGCCACCCACGGTTTCGTGCACGTAGCACTGCGGCGCGGCAGTGATGGCGTTAAAAAAGCAGTGCGGCTTCACGCTCGTTGAGTTTATCGTGGCCACTGCGGTACTGGCTATTATGGGTGGCGTTGCCTACGGGGGTTGGTTCAACGTAAGCCGAATTGCCGATCGCACAGAAAAAACTATCGATCGTTACGATGAACTGCAAAGAACCTTTTACTGGTTTGCTGAAGACTTCGAGCAGATAGTCAAAAGAGATTCTGTTGAAGAGCTTGGCAGCAAACGCAAGAGCATCGAAGTTAATGAACAGGGCGAGTTTATTATTCAGGTAACGCGTGGCGGCTGGACTAATCCGGCGCTGTTGCAGGTGCCACCCCGCAGTCACCTGCAGAATGTGGCTTACTATCTCGACGATGATGATCGTCTGTTGCGGCGCTACTGGTACCATGTAGATCGCTTCGACTCGTCAGATTACCGCGACCGCTTAATGGTAAACAATGTTGTTGGACTCACGTTTCGATTTTTTACCGCAAGTGGTGAATGGGTCACTGCGTGGCCGCCTGAAGACAATACCGATGAAGAATTTGACGAGTTACCTGTGGCTATGGAAGCGACACTTGAACTTGAAGATCTAGGCACTGCCAGAAGGCTTTATGTGTTACCGAACTGAGGTTACGGCAGTGAACGGTGGTGCTGCCAGACGGCAGGGTGGTGCTGCGTTGGTGACGACTTTACTTATTGTCGCTTTGATTACGGTGACTGTGACATCAATGGCAACGCGACAGCGACTGTCGATACAAAAAGCCTCTAATCGACAAGTGCAGGCTCAGCTTCACAGTCTGGCATCTGCCGGAGAACAGTTTGCCATTGCAGTGCTGAATCGGGATAAGCGTGAGGCAGACAGAAACAACTCTGACAGCACCGAAGACTACTGGGCCGAGAGTCTGCCGCCGGTACCGGTAGATGGTGCGACGGTTGAAGGCTGTGTGATAGACCTGCAAGGCAAATTCAATCTAAATAATCTGGTGGATATCGAAGGCAACACCGATCAGCTGGAGTTTGAAGCGCTGCAGCGATTACTCAGAGTGCTGACCATCGATTCGCTGAAAGCGGAAGCCATACTCGACTGGATAGACCCGAATATCGATGCCACCGGTTCAGAGGGCGCCGAAGACGATTTCTACACCGGCCAGGCGCCGGCGTATCGGGCGGCCAACGGACCGATGGTCAGTCCGACCGAGTTATTGTTGGTGAAGGGCTTTCGCGTCACCGATGAAGGCGGCCTGGATGACTACGATACCCTGCTGCCACATATTGCCACGTTGCCAACCGGGTCGGCCATTAACGTCAATACTGCCTCGGCACCGGTGCTGGCATCGCTTGCAGATTACATGATTGAACTGTCAGATGAGCTTAAAGTGGTGGATGATGACTACTGGCAGAACTATCCGGAGTGTCCGGAGGGTGGCGGATTACTCGATAGTGTTATCAATAGCGAGGGAGATCCGGCAGAGCAATCTGACGTACAACCGGCTGCCGAAGAAGAGTTTGAAGATGAAGGTGTAATCTATGAAAATCGTGATACCTTCATTCAGAGTTCTAAAATCAGCGACGATGAAACCCTTGAGAATGCCAATATTGATGTAACCAGTGGTTACTTTATGTCACGTGTCACCGTTCGCAGGGATGAAATCAGCTTAACGCAGTACACTACGTTGTATCGCGATAACACTGGTGCGGTTACCACGTTGCAGCGTTCGCGGGGCGGCCTGTAAGCTCGCGGCAACAAACTATTTAAACGGAACCAAATTGTGGCTCAGTATTTATTAACTTATCTGCAACGCATTGGCGACGACTATCTTCGCTGGGCCGTTTGCGATGATCGCAGCAAAGCAGTAACCGGTCACGATCACGGCAGCTTTGCCGATGCAGCCAAGGCTGCCGAGCGTCGTCGCGTAGTCATGGTTATTGCCGGAACGGAACTGCTGCTTGAAGAAGCTTTAGTGCCTGTGTCGAACGTTGCCAAAGCGCTCAAAGCGATTCCCTACGCGCTGGAAGATCAACTGGCTCAGGATGTTGAAACGTCCCATTTTGCGTTCGGTGCAAAGTTACCCAATGGAAAAATTCCGGTGGCTGTAATTGCTATGGACGGGCTTGACTGGGTGCTGGATCGTTGTGATGAAGCCGGACTGACAGTCGCGGAAGTTGTGCCCGAGCCCTATGCCTTGCCATTAGAGGATAACCGCATCACAGTGATGACCAACTCCGGTCATGCCTCAGTGCGGCAATCATTGGGGAAAGGGTTTTCCTGTGACTCCGATATGCTTGGCCTGCTGCTAGAGAACACTCAAGATAAAAATGTCGACGCAGTGGCAGATGACAACGTCGAGTCTGATGCGGCGGTCGACCCCGCAGAGGTCATCTGGAATGCTTTGCATTTCGCCTGTGGCCCTGATCGTTATGAATTGCGCACTGCTGAAGGCCCGGTAGAAATGCGCACAGAGGTGGAGCTTTTTTCACGAGGGCTTGCGCAGGCAAGAGCGAAAAACAAAAAAAATCCCTACATAAATCTGCTGCAGGGTGAGTACAGTAAAACCGAAGCAATAGGAAAGGCTTGGAAACCGTGGCGCGTACCCGCTGCACTGGCCGCGACTTTGGCAGCGCTATGGGGTGGATCCACTTTTCTGCAATACCAGGCACTCGGCGCGCAGCAGGATCAACTGCAACAACAAATGGCTGCTGTTCTTAAAGATACCTTTCCGGATGTACGCAATCCGCAAAGTGATCCTGTTCGACAAATGCGTTCACGCATCAAATTGCTTGCCGGTGGCGCCGGCGCCATCGACGACGCTAATTTTATCGTGATGATGTCGGCGGTAGGGGCTGCACTGCGTGAAGCCAGTGCCCCGACTGTTAAAAGCATGAACTATCGTTCAGGCAAGCTGGATGTGGAACTGGAAACAGCGTCTTTACAGGATATTGATAAAATAAAATCACGCCTGGAGATTGATAAAAAGCTGGTGGCCGATGTTAAGTCTGCTAATCGGGATGGTGATCGTATCAAAGCTCGAATGAGAATAGAGGCAACCTCATGAGTTTGAAAAGCTGGTATGCAAATCAGACTGGTCGCGAGCAGTTCATTGTCGCAGCGACAGCAATTGTTGCACTGGGTGCAGGATTGTACCTGTTTGCCGTAGAGCCACTCATGACAGGTATCGCCAGTCGAAGCGCTTCGGTTCAAGCGCAACAAAAGAATCTTGCATGGATGCAGCAGCAGTCTGCCATTGTTAAACGCAGTGGCGGTGGTAGTGGTGGTGCAGCGACGACACG
>CALLLY010000344.1 GCA_938008205.1 uncultured Granulosicoccaceae bacterium | reverse complement strand
TGGAAACGATCAACGCACCGGACCTGCAACTGACGTTAATAAAGGATGGTGATCATCGGTTATCTGAGTCGGCACATCTGGCAGTGCTGGAACAGACACTTTTGCAAATGTTGTAGCAGCTACCCCCGAGGAATAGCAGGCGACAATGCAATCAAATCATCCAGACTGGTAATCTCGATATCCGCTCTGGGCAGATCTTCAGGATAAGTTTCTGCGCCGCGTTTTATCCATGCCGTGCTGCAACCGGCTTCTCGAGCGCCACTGATATCCGTGTGGGCGTTATCTCCAACGTGCAGTATGCGTTCGGGTGACACTCCGAGCTCTTCGGCTGCACGTAAAAACATGTCCGGTGCAGGCTTGGCCGGCAGTGACAGCGTGGCATACAGGGCGCTGTCGAATAGATGGTCCACACCAATTGCCTGAAGGTCTGCATTGCCATTGGTCAAAGAACCGAGGCGGTAGTGAAAGGAAAGCTCCTGCAAACCGCTCAGCACCTCGGGATAGAACTCCACCTGCTGCCGCGCTTTAATAAATACGTCGAACGCCGAGTCAGCATGAGCCGGGTCGACGCCATGGCGTTCGAGCAGTGCTCTGGTTGCGCGCAGCCGCCATTGCGTCACATCGTTGCAGAGCTCCGGTTGTGCCACCAGCAGCTCCCGTCGCATGTCACGCAGTTCATCCATGCTGTGTGCCTGCGCTATGTGCGGGTGATTGTCGATAAACCACTGGTAGTAGACCTGTTCCGCTGCGCGAATCACCGGATCACATGGCCACAGCGTGTCATCAAGATCAAAAGTGATGGCAGAGATGCCCATCTGGGTTAGATTCATTGTTGTTTGTCCATGAAGCGACGAACGGGTTTGGGATACACTTTTCTAATCCGCATCCGGAGCGAACCAAACGTGACTATTTTTTCGGGGTTTGCCATTGCCCTGCTGTTGCTGGCGTTTTTCATTGTCGCCACGTCAGTGAAAATCATCAGGCAGGGCGAAGAACATACGCTGGAGCGTTTTGGCAAGTACACCAGAACGCTGCAGCCGGGTCTGCACCTGATTGTGCCGTTCTTTGAGCGTATCGGCCACAAATTAAACATGATGGAGCAAGTCGAGGAAGTCCCGTCGCAGGATGTGATTACCAAAGACAACGCCGTGGTGCAGGTAGACGGCGTAGTGTACTACCAGATTCTGGACGCCTCTAAAGCTGCCTATGAAGTGAACCGGCTGGAAAAATCGATCATCAACCTGGTGATGACAAATATTCGTACCGTGATGGGCTCAATGACGCTCGATGAGCTGCTGTCACACCGGGATCAGATCAATACCCGGCTGCTGACTGTTGTCGACGATGCCACTTCACCGTGGGGTGTGAAAATTACCCGTATAGAAATTAAGGATATTGCCCCGCCACGCGATCTGGTCGATTCGATGGCCAAACAAATGAAAGCCGAGCGCGAAAAAAGAGCCTCGGTACTCAATGCAGAAGCAGAACGCGAATCAAAAATTCTGATTGCCGAAGGCTCGCGTCAGGCCGAAGTGCTACAGGCGGAAGGACGCAGAGAAGCAGCATTTAGAGATGCAGAAGCACGCGAACGAAGTGCCGAAGCCGAAGCACTGGCAACCAAAGTAGTGTCCAAAGCAATCAGCCAGGGTGACCGCCAGGCGCTCAACTACTTTATCGCGCAGAACTATGTAGACTCGCTGAAGGAAATGGCACTTTCTCCTAACCAGAAGACCGTTTATCTGCCACTGGAAGCCAGCGGTATTATCAGCAGCATTGGTGGCATTGCAGAGCTGGCCAAGAACGCAATGGACTCTTCCGGCAGCGATTCCAAAAGCAGCAAGTAGCCTATGTGCATTCCCCGGGAGTAAATCAATATGGACGTTTCTCACATAGAACTTATCACCACCTCGCTGACCCCCTGGCACTGGATGACGGCAGGTATTCTGCTGATTGCACTGGAGCTTTTTGCCCCGACCACCATACTGCTCTGGCCGGGGATTGCCGCAGTGATCACCGGCGTATTAACCCTGGTTATACCCGCCCTGAGCTGGCAACTTCAGGTAGCGCTGTTTGCAGTATTAACCGTGATGACTACCCTTGCCGGCAGGAAGCTGTACAAGAAGAATTCTCGGGATGAAAAGTCGTCTTCATTGAATCGTCGAGGTGACAAACTGATCGGCCGCCGTATTACCCTTGCAGACGCTATAGATAACGGTGTTGGCGGCACATACATCGACGGGACTCGATGGCGCGTGATCGGGCCGGATGCCGATGCCGGAGCCGTGATGGTAGTGCTGGAGATGGACGGCTCAAGTTTGGTAGTTGAGCCCGCTGCAGACAATCGAACCGCAGACTGAAGCAGAATTTACAAAAAGTACTACCGTTGGGTATTCGTACCCGTATCGAATTCAACAACAATGCAGTTGCCGTTTCCGACGTGAGTCACTGACTGGCACAGGCTGCTGATAATCATTAACCCTCTGCCATAAGCCAGCATCAGACACTCAGCGCTCTGCTGCGAATGGTTAGGAGGAAAAGTAAAACCTTCGCCACTATCTGCTACCGAAATTCTAATTCGCTGTGGTGCGATTTGTTCAGCACGCACAACAATACTACCTTCGGTAAGGCATGCCAGCTTTGCAGCGCGGGAGATGAAATACTGCTCAAAGCCGTGAGGGTCTTTTTTTAATCGCGAATCTAAACCCAGAATTCCGTGATCTATAGAGTTTGTGATGACTTCACAGAGCAGCAGATGCAGGTCTGTTGTTCTTTCTTTAGAGACCGAAAACTCTTCACAAACAGAGTCGACCAGATCATCAATCAGATGTGTCGAGTTAAGGTCGGCAGCTTCAAAAAACCACTGCCGGACTTCTGTTTGAGCAACGGCATTCATGTCACTGCTTTATTGGAAAAAGCTTATCAAAATTGGCGATCGACAACACTCGCTGAACATCAGGCGTCGGGTTGACGAGCAGTATTTTCACGGCTCTCCCAACGTGTTCTCTCAGCATCAAAAGCATACCCAGCGCGCTGCTGTCCATGTAGTCGGTTTCGCTTAGATCCACATTGATTTGCTGGCTGTTTTCCAGCGAAGCATAAGACGCCTTAAAGGAGTCGTACACCCGGTAGTCGAATCGCCCGGCTACGGTGACAGTCACTTCTTCACCATTTTCAGAACGATGCGCGGTTACACCCACTATTGGTACCCTCTACAATCTGCGTTTACGATCGGTGTAAATCGCTATCGACTCGACATACCGTTACTTAAGGGTTAGCGGCGCTAAAGTTATCCGGATGGCTGACGCTATGTGGCGCTGCGCGAACACTCATTTGCTGGCAATAGCTTAATGCCAGCCACGCAGAAGACAGAAGCTTGTCCGGGAACCTAGACATTATGTATTGACCTGCCCATCTCACCGACATGGATTATGATTGAGATGGGCAGGTCAATACATAATGTCTAGTGGGCCGCTTGATAAAT
>CALLLY010000343.1 GCA_938008205.1 uncultured Granulosicoccaceae bacterium | reverse complement strand
AGAGTAACAGGCTCACAATGGCATACCAGTGATACCTATACGGTTAAGCTCGAGGGCTCTCGTCTGGTGGGGTATCAAACCTCGGCATTAGTGTTACTGCGCCAGCCGAAGTATGTCGCCGCCGCTCGTGAATGGACACAGCGGCTGGGTGCATTTCTGCACGAAAAAATTCAACAGCAAATGACGTTATCAATTTCACAATACGATATAGAATTCCGGCTTATCGGGATTGATGCCACGTTGGGTAATCTGGAAAATCTTGATGTAGTGCCAGCTGAAGTAGGGGTGATGATGCTGGTAACCGCTCAGTCGCAGGATACGGCTAACGACATAGCGCGACTGTGTAATCCTTACCTGCTCCATTACCCGTTAACAGACAACGAAGAACTACCCACCTTTGCCTTTCCATAGTCTCCGGCGGAGTCTGCGAGAGGCGCGCTTTACGAATTTGCACTAAACCATGTGTTGCAACTGGATGATCCAATGGACGCTTTCCGGCTTGAACTATCGGAGGCAGGGCAATGATCACGTTACGAGATTCTGCCAGAAGTGTTCGCAGCAAAAACGCCGGGCCCTTCTGGGTAACGGTTGATGTGTTCTTCGACGACGAATCATCATTCCAGCGAATTTCATCGGAGTTAAGCAGTGCAACCGTCGCCGAGGTATTACAGATAGATCCTGCGGATCTGAAGCGTTTTGATCTGGCAGATATCTACGTGATTAAATTCAGTTTCCCGCGCTCGGTGGTGCAGGGCAGCCGTTTCGATCGGGACATGCATGGTGCGCAATACGCCAATCTGGTTGCGGATATCGAATTAAAGCAATCTGGTTTATAGAATCAATCGCTTGAGTCAACCTGAACGCTTTTTGGATCACAAATGCCGGCGTTTTTGTAAACAATTTTGATTTCCGGTCGCTAGCTCTAGCCTCAGAAATTGTCACGGTCAGCGTCCGATGAAAACTGCGCAAAACGATAGTCTTTACACCCCCTTGCCTGTCGACGAAGTCTTTGATGGCTTTGAAATGGCAGTTGCCGACTACCACTCCGGTCAGTCTGCACTGGAGCACGCAGGTGCACAGCTGGAGCGCACTCGTGCGCAGCTTGAGTATGCGCAGTTGTCAGCAGATGAAGCAGACGTGCAGCTGGAAGTTGTAGTGATGGCGTTTAACGACAGTACACCGGAAGCAGCGGAATATCCGGCATTAATGATCGAGCTGGACCTGGCCACCGAAGCGATGCTGGCTGCATCGGATGCCTGCGAAGCTGCTGCAGATAGTCATAAAATGGCGCTTGAGCAATACCAGTGTGAACTGACGAGTTGTGAAGAAACATTCGGGCTGGCTAACGCATTGCGAGTTGAGTTGTCTCGATCACTTGACGGACTGACCAGTCAGCCTGCATCGAACGATCCGGACTACCAGGCTGATGAGGTGTTGTCATCGCTGTCCGATACGGCTTATCGTTTTTTCCGAAACTCAGCTTAGATAAAACGTAAGCTACACTAAATCGTCTGGTGGCCGAACTGCAGTTTGGCCAGTTGAGCATAGACGCCGTTTAAGTCAAGTAATTGATCGTGCGAACCAACCTCCACCAGTTCGCCTTTATCCAGCACCAGTATTTTATCGGCGTTAACAATAGTCGCCAGTCGATGTGCAATCGTTAGCGTGGTTCTGCCATGCATTGCATTTTCCAGTGCCACCTGGACTTTCCGTTCGCTTTGCGCATCCAGCGCGCTGGTTGCTTCATCCAGTAACAGCAACGGCGGATTTTTCAGTAGTGCGCGGGCAATAGAAATACGCTGGCGTTGCCCTCCAGAGAGTCTGACACCACGTTCACCTACATAAGTATCGTATTGTTCCGGCAGCTTGCGAATAAATTCGTCAGCCTGGGCTGCAACCGCTGCCGCAATAATCTCATCCTGCGTTGCCGATAGTTTGCCGTAGCGAATATTTTCAAGTGCGCTTGCAGAGAACACCACGCTCTCTTGTGAAACCAGTCCAATGCAGTGACGCAGCTTATGCAGATCATAGGTCGACAGCTTTTGTTTGTTCAGGCTAATGGTGCCTTTTTGAGGGTCGTAAAATCTGAGCAGCAACTGAAATAAGGTTGACTTACCCGCGCCCGACGGTCCGACCACTGCGATGTTCTGGCCAGGTTCTACTTCAAAAGTAATATCGTTTATTGATCGTTCGAGCGGACGGCTGGGATAGCTGAACGTTACTCTATCAAATGTTAGTGATGCGCCGGCCGGTGGTGCGTTAGCCATAGGTTCACAGGCCAGGGGTTCTTCGGTCAGTGATTCATTGCTGTGAGTTGTAATTGTGGAATCTGACTGCTGTATGATTGAAGGTTTGGCTTCCAGCAGTTCTATAAGTCTGCCGGTAGCGCCTGCGGCACGTTGTACCTCTCCATAAACTTCAGCTACAGCTGCGGCGGCACCACCGGCAATCACTGCATACATGACAAACTGTGCCAGCAAGCCTGCCGACAGGCTGCCGGCCATCACTGATTTAGCGCCCATCCAAAGTACGAGCACAATAGCACCGAACACCAGAATGATTGCCAGTGCAGTGAGCATTGAACGTGATTTGTTGCGATTGATTGCGGCTTTAAATGCGTTGTTGTTAATGCTGCTGTAGCGTGAGGTTTCAAAGTCCTCGCGGCCATAAGCCTGCACGATTTGCATGGCATTTAAGGTTTCTGCGGCCATCGCACCGGTATCTGCCAGTTTGTCCTGGCTGACCCGTGAAAGTTTTCGTACCCGTCTGCCAAACATTAGTATCGGTAACACCACTACCACTAACAAACCAATAATGATGACGGCAAGCCGCAGGTCAGTCACCAGCATCATCACCAATGCGCCACTGAATAACACCACATTCCGTAGTCCCATGGAAATGCTGGTACCTACCAGTGACTGAATTAACGTGGTGTCTGCTGAAAGTCGCGATAGTACTTCACCGGTTTTGAGGCTTTCAAAAAACAACGGGTCCTGTCGTAGTACACTTGCATAAACATCGCTGCGCAGATCGGTAGTGATGCGTTCTCCCAGCCAGGAAACGCAGTAAAAGCGTATCGCTGTACTGGCTGCCAGTAGTGTGGCAAGTAGAAACAACCAGATAAAGATCCCGTTGATTCTCGTGTTGCTGATGGCGTCCGCGCCAAAGCCCATATCGATGAGATAGCGAAACGCAACCGGCATTGCGAGTGTGGTGGCTGCGGCAACCAGTAACGCTGCCAGCCCGAACAGAATGCGCGCGCGGTAGCGTGTCAGGTAGGGTGCAAGACGTCGCAGTACCGACCAGCTGCCGGTCGGTTGGTCATTTTCTGACACGTGAGTGTTCATCCGGCGTGACTGTCATTGTGAGTGATACGGCGCAATTGCCCGGTGAGTCGACATGCATAGAATGCTGTGCCCGAAAGTTCACAGTGCGCCCCGGCACGCTGTCGCTGAGCTTGCCTTTTTTAATGCCGTTGGATCACTAACTTGTGGGGTAATAGCGTGAAGTCAACGGCAATGGTCACTAACTCTGTACTGCTGCCCGTCTTGCACGCGCGGCCAGTATGTCCAGCAGGCCCATTGCAAATGCCGATACCACAAATGTTATATGCAGTATGACGTACCAGAGCAACTTGTCATTAGCGACGTTCGGGGCATTCATAAACACCTTGAGCAGGTGAATGGATGAGATCGCGACTATGCTGGCGGCAATCTTGGCTTTCAGCGAGGACGAATCCATTGTGCCAAGCCAGCTGAGCTTTTCGTCATCCTCGGAAACATCCAGCCTTGAAACAAAGTTTTCATAACCCGACATCATTACCATCACAATCAGCCCACCGACCATCGCCATGTCAATAAGCGATAGCACTACAAGCACCATGTCTGCTTCTTTGAGTTCGAGAATATGCAGAATCAGATGAAACACTTCCTGAAAAAACTTGATGCCAAGTGCCACCAGCGCCAGGCTGAGTCCAAGGTAGATTGGTGCAAGTATCCAACGTGCGCGGTAAAGCAGGCGTTCAATAATTTGTTCCATCAGACAGACTAATAATCTTCGCTAGGGAAACCGGGAAGTATAGTAATAGACGCAGCGCGAGTCGACAGCAACAAATATTCTGTCCAGCAGGTTGGAAGGGCTACGCCGCCTTTTTGGTGAGACGCTGCATAAACTCCGGGCGGGTGAATACCGCTTCAATCATGCTCAGGTATAAATCACTTCTGAAAACAAACCGGCTGTCAAAAAGGTCGCTTACCAGCCTGATGGTCTCCAGCGAAAAAGACTCTTCAACATTGACAGTCAGCCCTTGCAGGCTCCATTGCCTGAAGCTGCGCTGTAGAATTGCCTTTTGGTACAGTTCGGTAACTTCAGTGTGTCTTGTGTCGTTACAGATTTTTTCGTACAGCTGGTCGATGACTTCTTCCTGTCCTTCGATTACCTGAATAATCTGTCCGTCCTGGTGAATCATCGCACCGGTGACACCGTTGAGCTTATTGGAAACTCGAGATTTCTGCACAATGGAGGCTAACAGGGACGCCGGGTCGGGTTCGTTGTCAGCGATTCTGCTGGTATAAACTACTGTTTTCATGTCGCGGATTCATGGTCAGGTACATTAGAAGTTTGTCGGACGTGATGGCGACTGATTCACGAAATTCTTGAGCCGAAGCGATTGCCGCTGGTGGTTCAGCAGGACGGGTCAGCTGACAGTCGGCCACCAGTCAATATCAGCTGGAAATGGCAACGCCATCAAATCCGGCAATGGCG
>CALLLY010000342.1 GCA_938008205.1 uncultured Granulosicoccaceae bacterium | reverse complement strand
CCAGTGATCAGCGCCGGCAGGCTCCTGTGTGAACACATCGGTTGCGGCACCGGCAATGCTGTTGTTATCCAGGGCCGCTCTGAGTGCGTCCGGATTAATAATTTCAGCTCGCGAAGTGTTGACTATGTAGCTGTGTTTCCCCAGTCGCTGCAGATCATCGGTGTTGACCATATGATGAGTGCGGTCTGAATGTCTCAGGTGAATAGAAACAAAGTCTGATTGTTCGAACAGCTGCTCACGGGAAACGTATTCTACATTCTGTTCATCACAGGTTGATTGCTGCAGATTCTCACTCCATGCAATTACCCGGATTCCCATTGCTTGTGCAAACCCTGCCAGCTGACTGCCCAGCCTGCCTAATCCGAGTATGCCGAGTGTTTTACCGCGCAGGTCCCTGCCCATCACCGGTTGCCATTGTCCTTGTTGTTTAAGCGCGTTGGATAATGGAATCAACTGACGTGACAAAGACATCACAAGTAAAAAAGCCAGCTCTGCGGTGGCATGGCCTGGAGAATCGGTACCGCAAACGGTAATGTTATTTGCGTGTGCTGATTGAATGTCTATTGAGGCGTTTTTTTTGCCGCTGGTAACAATAAGTTGTAGCTCGGGCAGTTGTTCGATCACTGGTGCCGGAAACGGAGTACGTTCACGCATAAGCCCCACTGCCTGAAAATCTTTCAGTGAGTCGATTAATGATGCTTCGTTGTCGAACGGTTTATCGAAAAACGTAAAGCTGGCAAACTCCGCATTGGCCCAGTCGGCGTATGCGCTGGCGCGAAGGTAGTAGTCGTCAAGTATGGCAATAGAGGGTTTGGATTTTGTCATTCTTCCACAACAGATAGAGTGATACGGGCGGTGCTATCTGTTGATTGTATATGGTTTTTGGCCAGTGCCATTAGCTTTTCTGTGAGTGCCGGCGTTCGAACACCCGGCAACATAGAGTTGGTCATTGCGACCACGGTAATGCCGTTGTCTGTGTCCAGTCTCAGATGTACATCGGTGCCCTGGTTAACACCACCCTTTTCTATTTCGCGGGTGCCGGATGTGTTATCGGTAACCAGTGACCAGCCATGAAACTGACTGTCGCGATTGCCACCGGACCACATCGCCTTAAGTATATGTTGTGGGAAGTAGTATTCGTGCATTACTGCGTCCGCAAATTTTGCCAGATCCAGCGCTGAGGATTCCATGCCACTGCCTCCGGCTTTCCAGCTGGGGTTTTCATAGTCGGTATGGCTGATCTCGTTGCCCTTGTATGTAAGACAGGCATGATTGCCGTGTGCCAGTGTTGTGTTGCGATTTTCTACCTTAAGTGTGGCAAGTCGCAACGGATCAGTTATTCGATTTTCAATCAGGCTGGCAAAACTGTCACCGGCCGCTGCCTCCAGTGCAGCTGTAAGAATTGTGTATCCATGAGTCGAGTAATTATGTTCACCCAAAGTACAATCATCAATAACCCATTCATCAGTAGTGAGTGCACCGCCGAGATGATTGTTCAGCGCATCGATAGAAGTTTTATACTGGACGCTGGTGTCATTGTCGTTGTAGCCATCGTTGGAATAACCCTTGATACAACCGGTATTGGTTAATAATTGCCGCAGTGTGTGATTGTGCGAGTTGCCGAGCTGTGGAAGTAGCTTGCGAGTCTTCTGATCAAGATCTACCACGCCATCTGCAGCAAGATCGAATGCCAGCGTGCCAACCATTGCTTTGGCAATCGATGCAAGCCGGTAAACTGTCCCGCTGTGCACCTGTTGCCGTTGCTGGCTATCTGCAAAACCGCTGCCGGCACGAAACAGAACTTTTCCGTTATGAATAATCACAGCACTTGCACCAGGTATATCCGTAGCGCTGACGTAGTCGTGCAGTATTTGCATCGCTTCAGGTTTGCCAGACCAATGGACACGGCTGTCGTTTTTCTGCCAGACAGTAGCGTAATGGTGATTGCTGTTTGTCGTGGCAGCGCAGAGCTCAACATCGATCATGCGCATGCCGGCGTCTGCCAGTTGATAGGTCTGATTGTTAAGTTGCGTTAACGACAGCTGCTGCAGTGTGGTGTGAGAGGCTTGCTGCCCGGTCTGTCGCCACACTGCTGCATAGTTCACCTGATCGTTACGCGCGTAACAATCTATATCGACAACATGAAAACCATGGCGACGATAAGTATTGTCCAGTTCGTTGTAATCAGATAACGATAAGTCTTTGTGCTGATTCCAGCGCGTGTCTGTTTTATCGTCCAGTAAAATTAACGAATATTTTGTTTCCCCGTTATGTTCTATCGCGGTGATATCGGTAGCATGGTAGTTATCTGCCGACAGTTCAATGATGCGAGTAAATTCACTCTCTGAAAGTCCGTTGTACGATTGCCAGCTGAAACCTTCCAGGTTTTGTAGCATGATCATTGAGTAGACAGCCGTTTGCCCTACGATCTCAATGTTCTGATCTGTTAGCCGGTATCCCTGGTTTGAATACTGTTTAAGCTTTTCAAGAAACTGTGCTTCTGACATGCCATCGAAACTTACCCAGCCACGGCCATCGCTGTTTTTTTGCCACACACTCATGAAGCGGTTGGACTTTCTGTTGGTTTCGAAATTAATTGGCAGAAAGTTCGCCTGTTTCGATGCCGACAACTCGTTGGCAAACTCCTTATTGCCCACGCTTTGCTGAAATCGCCAGGCGACCGCTTCAGGGTCTGCGGCGGCGATGGTATTTTCAGGGGTAGCAACCAATGCTGCCAGGAGTGTAAGAAAGCCGGTTGTCAATGAGTATCGATTCGTCCCTGAGCAGTTCATGCTGTTTCCCGAGCTGTTAAGTGGGGTAGTGTGACAGGCATCGGTAATCGGCTGAATCTGGCAATACTCAAGTCGTTCGTTAGAGCTCGGGTGGAAATTTTCAAAGAAAACAATATTTTGAAAAAACTGTTTAAGTACTGGATTCAAAAGTCCCCAATTGATCAAAAAAGCGTTTTACGCAATTTGAGCCGAATGTTGTTGCTGCTAAAGCCGGTTCACGTGATCCGCCTTGTTTAATACCCAGTCTTAACGCGGCCAGCATTTTCCCATAGGTGAGTAAGTGTGGAATGCCCTGCATCAGAAAACACAGTACTGGTAACAGCGCTTTATAAAGCTGGTCTGCTGTTTCTGGTTGTGTGCTGCCATATGCCGCAAATATGTCACTGGTTTTATCCACTGTCTCAAAACCCGGGATAATTCCGTTGGCTCCGGCACGAAGGTTATCGGTGAGTTCCAGAGCGCATCGTCCATTAAACACTTGTACTTTTCCCGAAAGCCGGGTTGCCACGGGTTCGAGCGCCACTGCGGTACATTCGAGTTTTGCGATTGCAAAGTTATCGTGTTCCTGTGCCAGCGATAGCAGACTTTCGTTACTGAGCCCGAAGCCGAGAAACTCCGGTGCATTCTGAATACCTGCCGGGCAGCTGATTGATTCCATCACGGTAGAAAAGAATGCTCTGAGCTGCGCGTCGCTCAGTGGTTCAGCAGGTGGCTGCAGAATAAGTGCACTGGCACCGTAGTCGATAGCGCGTTCGGCGAAAGAGATCTGTTGCTGCGGTGTATTGCCGTACACAGTCACCAGCAAAGGTTTTCTGCCATCGATTCTCTCAGCAACGCTCCTGACGGTATCGGCGCGTTCCTGCACAGTGAGCTTACTGACTTCTGTTGCCAGCCCCAGTATTGCCACGCCCGCCGCAGATGTTGCCAGCGTAGCGTCAACCTGTTGCAGAAACGGGTCTGTGCGCAGCTTGCCGTTTTCCTCAAAAAAGGCATAGAGCATCGGGTAGATTCCGCAGGGTAGTGCGTTTTGCATCGGGGTTTCCTCCGGTTACGGTCTCTTTAACAGGCGATAAACATCGCGAATTTGTCCGCTCTGGACCTGTGGCGAGTTAACTGGCAGCATACCTCGGTGGATTTTACCTTTGATTGGAACCTACCGAGGGGAACAACCTGATGATGAAGAAACTCTTGCTGGCAACAGCAGTCGCCGCATGCGGTGCTGGCGGCATGGCACAGGCCGAGACACTCAGATGGGCTCGCGCCGGAGATGCCCTAACGCTCGACCCGCACGCACAGAATGAAGGCCCGACATCAGCGCTTCTGCACCAGATTATGGAGCCATTGGTCATGCGTGACATGACAGGTGCGATGGTGCCGGCACTGGCAACCTCCTGGGCACCCAGTGAGGAAAATCCCAATGTCTGGGTGTTTAACTTACGTGAGGGTGTTAAGTATCACGATGGTGCTGATTTCGACAGTGAAGACGTGGTGTTCTCTTTAAACCGCGCCATGACACCCGACAGTGACTACAAAGAGCTGTTGGCGTCAGTGAAAGAGGTGCGTGCCAGTGGGCCAATGACTGTTGAAATAGAAACTGATGGTCCTAACCCGATCATGCCCAACAATCTGACCAACATGTTCATCATGGACAAAGGCTGGGCAGAAGCCAACAACACCGTTAAGGTGCAGGACTTTGAAGGCGGTGAAGAAACCTTCGCCGCACGCAATGCCAACGGTACCGGTTCCTACAAGCTGGTCAGTCGCGAGCCGGATGTAAAAACCGTCATGACGGTTAATAACGATTACTGGGGCGCCGGTGAATTTCCCATGCAGGTGAAAGATGTGGTGTTCACACCAATCCAGAATCAGGCCACAAGAATTGCCGCACTGCTCTCCGGTGAAGTTGATTTTATACAAGATGTACCCGTGCAGGACTTACAGCGCGTTGGTGCAGCAGCAGACCTTAAAGTCATCACCGCGCCACAGAATCGGGTGATCTTCTTCGGTATGAACCAGGGTGACGAAGACCTGACTGCCGATGATGTCGAAGGCAAAAACCCGTTAGCCGACAAGCGTGTTCGTCAGGCCATGAGTATGGCAATCAATCGTGAAGCGATAAAGAAAGTCGTGATGCGTGATCAGTCAATTCCTGCGGGCGTTGCAATGCCTCCATTCGTTAACGGCTGGACCAAAGAGCTCGATGCAGTGCCTGCGTTCGACAACGAAAAAGCCAAAGCAATGATGGCAGACGCCGGCTATGAAGACGGATTCAGCATTCGCCTTGATTGCCCGAACGATCGTTACATCAATGACGAAGCAATCTGTCAGGCGGCTGTGGGTATGCTCGCGCAGATTGGTGTTAAGGTTCAGCTCGATGCCAAGCCCAAAGCACAACACTTCCCGTTAATCAGCAATCATGAAACAGACTTCTATATGCTTGGCTGGGGTGTGCCCACGTATGATTCTGAGTACATCTTTAACTTTCTTGCACACACTAAAGGCGAGAAGTACGGATCGTGGAATGGTACGCGTTTCTCCAACCCTGAAATGGATACTCAAATAGAAGCGTTG
>CALLLY010000341.1 GCA_938008205.1 uncultured Granulosicoccaceae bacterium | reverse complement strand
ACATCGAAGTAGTTTTGCGCGGCAATATCCACTCTGCCACGACGGCCGGCAATTTCTGCAGCGAGAATCTTGAACACCTGATCAGCCTCGGCGGCGATGCTCATCTGGCGTGAATGCCAGCTCTGGCTTTCAGTCAGGCCGTTGGTGGCATCGGACAACGAGTTGCCGGTTGCCTGGGCGACCAGCGGATGCGCTTTTGACACCGCTGCGGGTGGCTGCGCACCGGTGATGGTGCTGCAGGCGCCAAGCGAGCATGCGACGATTGCCGAAAATGTGAATGTTCTCAAAATAGATCCACCGCTAAAAATGTTCAAACCGTGTGTTCAACCTATAATAACGTTGCCGGGCCAATCAAAGCATGAGGCCCGCGCAAACGCAAAATTACCTGCTCATGCTGCCGACAAACGCTGCGATCTCCGAACTTTGCGCAATAATGCCTGACTGACTTTGCCATCAATCCACTTGTACCACCGCCGGCGTATAACACCGGTTGTTGCTAACCGAATTGCCATATTTGATACCATTTACCCATGTCCCTCGTCGCCATCGGCCTTAACCACCACACTGCACCATTAGAAGTGCGTGAACGCATAACGTTCGCGCCTGAGCGTATGGCTGACGCGTTAACACAACTGCGCCAACAGTTGCGGGTGCCTGAGGCTGCCATAGTGTCCACCTGCAACCGCACTGAAATCTATTGCGGCATGGATACCCGGCGCACCGAACAAGTGGTGAACTGGCTGCATGATTTCCACCAGGCCCCGAACGACACGTTTTCTCCTTACCTTTTTACGCGTGTGGATCAGGCGGTGGTTCAGCACCTGATGCGGGTGTGCAGCGGTCTGGATTCGCTGATTCTCGGTGAGCCGCAAATTCTTGGCCAAATCAAACAGGCGTATCGCAAGGCCGGCGACAGCGGCGCGGTGGGTAAACACTTATCTTTATTGTTTCAATCAGCGTTTAACGTGGCCAAACAGGTCCGCACCGACACCGCCGTTGGTGCCAGCCCGGTTTCGGTGGCTTTTGCGGCCGTATCCCTGGCGAAGCAGATCTTCGGTGAACTGAACGAGCATACCGCCCTGCTGATTGGTGCCGGCGAAACCATCGAGCTTGCCCTGCAACACCTGAAAACCTCAGGTATCGGTAATGTGATCATCGCCAACCGCACGCTGGCCCGAGCTGAATCCCTGGCAGAGCAATACGGTGGTGAGGCGACCACACTGACGGAAATCCCACAGCTGCTGCACCGCGCCGATATCACTATTTCTTCCACCGCCTCGCAGCTGCCCATTTTAGGCAAAGGTGCGGTCGAGCAGGCTTTAAAAGCCCGCAAGCACCAGCCCATGGCAATGATCGATATTGCGGTTCCCAGAGATATCGAATCACAGGTCAGTGATCTGTCTGATGTGTTCCTGTACACCGTCGACGATCTGTCTGAAATTATCGATCGCGGTATGCAGGCGCGTAAGCAGGCCGCCGCAAAAGCCGAGCACATCATTGAACACAAAGCCATCGACTTTATGCGCAAAATGCGCGGGCTGGACGCCGGCAGCACCATTGCCGAGCTCAGATCCCAGGCCGGCCACCTGCAGCAGCAAACGCTGGACAAAGCGCTGGCCATGATTGCCAAAGGCGAAGCACCCGAGAAGGCATTGCAGTATTATGCGCACACCTTTACCAACAAGCTGCTGCACAAGCCGTCTGCCGGATTGCGTGCAGCCAGTGAGTCGGGTGACGAAACTCTGATCCGTTCGGCGCGCCAGCTGTTTGATCTTGAACCCGGAAACACAGCGGCTTCCAGGGACAATAAACAAGATGATAAGAATTAAGTGAAAGCATCGATAAAACAAAAACTCGAAGGATTGACAGAACGCCACGAAGAAATCGGTGCGTTGCTCGGTGAAGCCGACGTCATTTCCGACCAGAACCGCTTTCGCGATTTATCCAAGGAGTACGCACAGCTCGAACCGGTCGTAAAGGCCTACGCACAATTTGAAACCGCCACCGAAGATCTGGCCAGTGCAAAAGAGATGGCTGAAGATCCGGATCCGGATATGCGTGAAATGGCACGAGAAGAAATCACTGCTGCTGAAACGGTGATTGAAACGTTGTCAGTAGAACTGCAAAAGCTGCTGCTGCCACGTGACCCGCGTGATGAAAACAATGTGTTTCTTGAAATACGTGCCGGTACCGGAGGCGATGAAGCCGCTATTTTTGCCGGTGATCTTTTCAAGATGTATTCACGCTATGCAGAATCACAGCGCTGGAATGTGGAACTGATTAACGAGCGTGAAGGTGAACACGGAGGTTATAAAGAAGTAGTGGCACGGCTGGAAGGTAACGGGGTATTTTCGCGGCTTAAATTTGAATCCGGTGCACACCGGGTGCAGCGGGTTCCAGAAACTGAATCGCAGGGCCGCGTGCATACTTCTGCCGCAACTGTGGCGATTTTGCCTGAAGCTGAACAGCTTGAAGAAATCACCATCAATCCCTCAGACCTGCGCATTGATACGTTTCGTGCAAGCGGCGCTGGCGGACAGCACATCAATAAAACAGATTCGGCGATTCGCCTGACACATATACCCACCGGCATTGTTGTTGAATGTCAGGACCAGCGTTCGCAACATAAAAACAAAGCTCGAGCCATGTCATTGTTGCAGGCACGACTGGCTAACGATGAAGCTGAAAAACAACATGCCGAACAATCAGAGTCACGCAGATTGCAGGTAGGCAGTGGTGACCGATCAGAGCGGATTAGAACCTATAACTATCCGCAGGGCCGCGTCACCGACCATCGCATTAACCTGACGCTCTATAAGCTTGATGAAGTTATGGGCGGCACACTGGAACAGGTAATCGATCCGCTGCTGGCGGAACACCAGGCCGACATGCTTGCGGAATTGAGTGACGAATAAGTCGCATACCATCGCGTCACTGTTGAAAGAGGCGCGAACCATCCTAAAACATAAATCCGACTCCCCTCGCCTCGATGCGGAAATACTGCTTGGCCATTGCATCGGTAAGAACAGAACCTACCTGTTTACCTGGCCCGAAGAAGCAGTCGATCACGATACCACCAGTCAGTTCTATGAGTTACTGGAGCAACGTCAATCCGAAGTTCCTCTCGCGTACCTGACAGGCAGTAAAGAATTCTGGTCAATGGATTTTACGGTGACCACCGACACACTGATCCCCCGACCCGACACCGAACTGCTGGTACAACTGGCAGTTGAATCACTGAACGACACACCCGGGCCGGTTCTGGATTTAGGCACGGGTTCCGGTGTGATCGCGATTTGCATTGCACACGAGCACCCGGAGATTCGAGTCGATGCAGTCGATAGCAGTGAAGCCGCTCTGGTTATCGCCCGGCAGAACTCAACCAAACACAACGCCTGCGTTAATTTTCTGCAATCGGATTGGTACAGTAACGTTGAACGCAAAGATTACCAGCTGATCGTCTCCAACCCACCCTATATAGATAAACAAGACGATCATCTACATCGTGGCGGACTGCAATTCGAGCCCGATAGCGCACTGAGCGCCGCAGAAAACGGGCTGGCTGCTATAAAGCATATCGTCACCCATGCCAGTGAACATTGCCGCACCGGCGGATGGGTTATGATTGAACACGGCTTTGAACAGGGTCTGGCAGCCCGACAACTCATGCAGGATAACGGTCTACATCATGTTCGAACGGAACAGGATATAGAAAATCGGGATCGCGTAACCCTCGGTCAAATTGATGAGCGTCAAATTGGTGAGAGCCAAATTGGCGAGTAAGTTACCCGACAGTCACGGCCCACTGGCTTAACATTTTTTACAACCAGTATCAGCAGTTACTATGACCCACGAAATCACCGCGCAAAATACCTTTGCCGCCATTGACCTTGGCTCAAACAGCTTTCATATGGCAGTGGCAAATACCACCGAAACTCACCTGCAAATGATAGACAAGGTGCGACAGCCGGTGCGCCTGGGTTCAGGACTGGACAGTAAGAACAATATAGATCCCGACACGTTAGAACGCGCGCTGGAATGCCTGGCCATATTTCAACAACGATTGCGTGATGTACCGCGAGAGCAGATCAGAGCTGTTGGCACCAACACACTAAGGCGTGCAAAAAACTCTGCCAAGTTAAGCGACGCCGCCGAAGAGATGCTGGGCATTCCAATTGAAGTTATTTCCGGTCGCGAAGAGGCACGTTTGATTTATTCCGGTGTGACTTATCGCATCACGGACAATAGAAAAAGACTGGTCATAGACATTGGTGGCGGCAGCACCGAGTTCATCGCAGGAACCGGTACACAACCCTCTATTATGGAAAGTGTGAATATGGGTTGCGTAAGTGCTACGCAACGCTGGTTTGCCA
>CALLLY010000340.1 GCA_938008205.1 uncultured Granulosicoccaceae bacterium | reverse complement strand
CAGCTCTCGAGCTTTGATGAGTTAGTGGTTAATGTCACGGAGGATCCACAGGTCCAGAATACGGTTGTGTATCGAATAAATGCGGGTGGACCTAAAATTCAGGATGCAGATGGAGACTGGCAGGCTGATGATAGTAGCTATATATCAGGTGGAAAGTTTTACTCAACGTCTGCAGGTGTGGACAACAGTGTAACTCCAGGTGTTCCGGAAGCGGTGTTTCAGTCAGAACGTTGGATCTATGGCAAGATGCATTGGAAATTTCCGGTGGCGGCGGGCAATTACCAGGTTAAGCTGTATTTTTCTGAAATATATGGCGGAGCGATGAGCAATGGAGCCCGAGTGTTTGATGTTGGCGTAGAAGGTCAGGTGCAGGCGGGCGTAGATGTGTATGGAGTTGCGGGTGGACTTAACGGGATGTTGTTGTCGTACAACGTAGAGAGTGATAACACACTGGATATAGAGCTGTTCCCGGTGAGTCAGAATCCTGCAATCAAAGGAATCGAGATTATTTCCCTTGGTGGCCCGGTGGTCCCGGTGGTCCCGGTAAATTCTGCTCCAGTCGTTAATGCAGGGGCCAATCAGAGTATTGACCTTGGTGCGATTGCAACTGTACAGGGTAACGCTGTCGACGACACAGTTCCAAGTAATCAGTTGACATATGTCTGGTCACTGATTAGCGGACCGGCAGATGTACAGTTTGACCCGTTAGAGGGTGCGAATTCCGGAACCGCTCAAGTGTACTTCTCTGCTGAAGGTCGCTACGTATTGGAGCTTGCTGCAAATGACGGAGAATTGGACGGCACCGACACAGTCACGGTGACGGTTGGTGATGTTCCTGAAGTATCACTGGATGCTGATCGTGCCTGGGTAGAATTGTCACAGAAAATTCCTGTGTCAAAAAGAGTCGAGTTGGGTGCAGTGGCCATTGATGGAAAAATATATGCTCTGGGTGGAATGATTCATGGTAATCGCACGTCGGTAAATGAAGTTGAGGTGTACGACCCGGATACCAACGAATGGACGCATATTTCAGATATTCCTGAACCGATAAATCATTTCCAACCAGTGGCTTATGATGGGAAAATATATGTCATAGGCGCGCTCGAAGGCACTGGATTTCCTGAGGAAAAGGGCATATCTGTTATTCATATTTTTGATACAAGATCAAATACCTGGTCTACAGGCGGATCTATTCCAGCAGACCGGGTTCGTGGCGCAGCTGGAGCGGTCGTTTACAAAGACAAAATATATCTGGTTGGTGGTAATACCCTGGGGCACAGAAACGGATATGTTGACTGGTTTGATGAATATGATCCTGAAACCGGTCAATGGCGTGTTCTGCCACCGATGCCGGAAGCCAGGGATCACTTTACAGTAGCAGTGTCCGGTGACAAGTTGGTAGCAGCTGGAGGTAGGCAGGGATGGGTGCGAAACGTATTGACCACGCACATATTCGATTTTGAAACTGAACAATGGTTAACGACTGCAGATGACATCCCGACAGCCCGTTCAGGTACCATGACAGTTGCCGTCGGGGATGAAGTGGTTGTTATAGGCGGTGAAACTAACCAGCAGTCTGCACATGCTGAGGTGGAAGCAGTGAATGTGAACTCTGGACAATGGAGGTTACTGCAGAAGCTTGCTCATGGAAGACACGCGGCCGGAGCAGCGGTACTGGACAACGCCATTCATATTATCTCAGGGAGTACGACGAGGGGCCTGGGTGGTCCGACTGATTCTCATGAGATCCTGACTTTTGATTAAGAGATCAATTGGTAAAAATATTAGTAACTATTTGGCCAGATCGCCTGACTGAATAGCCCGCCATCAACATTGATCGTCTGGCCGGTGATAAATCCTGCTTTATCATCGGCCAACAGTAGTACGGCATTGGCAACATCTTTTGCAGTGCCAATGCGCCTCAGCGGCGTAAGTTCTGCCCAGCTATTGTTGTAATCACCGGTCTCTGCGGCGGTACGTTCAGTGGCAATTGCCCCCGGCGCAATACAATTGACGCGGATGCCGCGTGGCCCCAGTTCCAGTGCTGATGATTTGGTAAACATTTCCACTCCGCCTTTGGCAGCGGAATAGTCGACAAGCTTCGGGAACGCGAGCTTGTTGCAACCGGAGCCAATGTTCACAATAGAGCTTCCGGCTGGCGCTGTTTTAGCAAATCGCTGGGTCATCAGAAAGCAACCAGTCAGGTTGGTGCTGATAGTGCGTTGCCATTGTTCTGCGGTTAGCTCGTCCAGAGACGCCCAGGTTTGCACACCTGCGTTGTTGATCAGCAGACTCACCGGTCGTTGATACTTGTTGAACGCAACACTAAAAAGTCTTTCGACCGTAGCGCTATCTGCGATATCACCGCTGAGTGTCATCGAATCTCCACCGGCCCTGTTGATAGCTGCCGAAGTCTTGTTAGCAGTATCATCATGAAGATCATTCACTACCACCGTCCACTGATGGCTGGCGAGGGTGGTTGCGATCTCCTGTCCGATACCGCCTCCGGCACCGGTAACTAATGCGATTGGTTTTTCAATCATGGCGTAAATTCCATCTGGAATGTCAGTATTTGCAGATTGTTCTGAGGGTAACATACGCTTAGCGTCAAGCACGTAGACGGGGGCGCCGCATCGAACGCAATCGGGCGCTGGCGGCATTGTCGCCAATTCACGCTATTATTATGCATAGGTGTTTTACAACTTCGGATTCAGTATGAGTAACGAAAACCATTCGGTTAAACAATTGTTAGCGGCGTCGGTTCCGGTAGGTGAGCAGGTAGTCATCAAGGGCTGGGTCAGAACCCGTCGCGACTCCAAAGCGGGCATTTCATTCATCAATGTCTACGATGGTTCGTGTTTTGACGGCATTCAGGCGGTAGCCGCAAATACTCTGGAATGTTACGACTCGGTGGTGCTAAAGCTGACAGCGGGTTGCTCTGTGGAAATCACCGGTGAACTGGTTCAATCGCAGGGCAAGGGTCAGGCGTTTGAGATTCAGGCAAGCGACATTGTTGTGCATGGCTGGGTTGATGATCCCGAGACTTATCCGGTAGCAAAAAAGCGCCATACCTTTGAGTATCTGCGCTCCGTCGCTCACCTGCGGCCGCGCACCAATGCCTTCGGTGCGATCAGCAGGGTGCGTACCACACTTGCTAACGCGGTACACAACTACTTCTATGAGCGTGAGTTTCACTGGGTGAATACACCGATCATCACCGGCAGTGATTGTGAAGGAGCCGGAGAACTGTTCCGTGTCAGTACACTGGACAAAGCCAACCTGAAAGGTGATATCAACTTCGATGATGATTTTTTCGGTACCGAGACTTTCCTGACTGTGTCAGGGCAGCTAAATGTCGAGTCATTCGCTGTTGCGCTGTCTAAAGTTTATACATTCGGCCCCACGTTTCGCGCTGAAAACTCAAATACCAGTCGGCACCTTGCCGGGTTCTGGATGATTGAGCCCGAGATCGCCTTCGCCGGACTCGATGAGAATGCCGCGTTGGCTGAAGACATGCTGCGTTATGTTTTTACCAAAGTACTGGAAGAACGCGCCGACGACATGGCCTTTTTTGCGCAACGCATCGACAAAGGTTGCATAGAACGCCTCGAGCAGGTGATCAACTCACCGTTTGTACAGATGGAATATACCGAAGCCGTTGAGATACTGAAAAATACGAAAAAGAAATTTGAATACCCGGTGAGTTGGGGTCTGGATTTACAGTCTGAGCACGAGCGCTTCTTAACCGAGGAGCATGTTGGCAGTCCTATCGTATTGCGCAACTATCCCAAGGAAATAAAAGCGTTTTACATGCGTGAAAACGATGACGGTAAAACAGTTGCAGCCATGGACGTACTGGCGCCGGGCATTGGGGAGATCATTGGCGGCAGTCAACGTGAAGAACGTCTGGACGTACTCGACACCAAGTTACAAGCGCAGGGAATTGAAGAAGAGTTGTGGTGGTATCGGGATTTACGTCGCTACGGTACGGTCCCTCATGCGGGCTTTGGATTGGGATTTGAACGATTGATCAACTACGTTACGGGAATGGACAACATTCGCGATGCAATACCATTTCCCCGAACCCCGAAGAGTGCCTCTTTTTAATTGAATACTTCCTCGATTGCCGGTACCGGATTCAGCAGTATCGATTACTTTGCCATTGTGCTGTTTTTTATCTCCTGGGTGGTTCATTTCTGGGTGATAAACTACTCATGGCTGCGAGAGAAGACAATCTCTTACCGAATGGCAGAACACCGCTATCGCTGGATGCACAACATGGTGCATCGCGATCCTAAAATGCCGGACGCACTGATTCAGAATACTTTGCAGTACGGAGTGCTGTTTTTTGCATCGACCACCATCTTGCTTATTGGTGCGCTAATAGCTGGCCTGGGTGCATCAGATCAGGCAATTGAGTTATTGTCTGATATTCCCTTTGTCAGTACGCCGTCCCGTACAGCGTGGGAAATTAAAGTGCTGTTGGTGATTGTTATTTTCACTTTTGCGTTTTTTAAATTTGCCTGGAGCTACCGCCTGTTCAACTATGTGATGGTATTGGTCGGTGCGGCACCGGATGCCTCTGTAAAACAAGCCTTGCAGCACCATGGGGACAACAGCACTGCACATCGCTTTGATCAGGAGTATCTGGACAACTACGCACAAAGTGTCGGTAAGCTTCATGCTCTTGGAGCGCGCCACTTCACTACCGGCCTCAACTCGTATTTTTTTGCACTGGCTGCGGTGGCGTGGTTTCTTGATGCCAGATTGTTTATCGCTGCAACCGTGTGGGTCAGTGTTGTGTTGTACCGCCGTGCGTTCCGCTCTAATTTTCTAAAAATTCTGGAAGGTATTAGTCCGGTTTAGTCATGCATGTAACCCGGGGCTGTTATTGCTCCAGCATCACGGGTTGTAATTCGGTAAACCTATTACCTGGTCCCGGATTGTCGTTGTCACATTCACCGCCCAGATGATGTACCACACCCCATACCGCATTCAGGGCAGTCTGTACGGCACCTTCTGCCCAGCCGGGCGTCCATGAAACATCATCGCCGGCGATGAATATTCCTCGTTCGTCCGCTGACATTTCGTTTTGCATAAAGTGCGTGTACATCCTGCGGTTATAACGATAATGACCTGGCAGTGCACCTTTGAAGGCCCCCAGAAAGTTAGGGTCGTCTTCCCACGAAATCGTAATAGGTTTGCCAACAATATGTTTGCGGATATCAACGTTTGGATAAATTTTTGCGAGTGCGGCCAGCGCCAGATCAACCCGTCTTTCCACCGGCAGCGGTAACATTTTTAATGCATCGGCCATCCAGGTATAGGTGAGGCAGATAACCCCGGGTGAATCCGGTCCGTTGTCAAACAGGTAGGTGCCGCGGGTCAGTCGGTCTGTCAGCGTCATACTCATGACATCGCGACCGGTCTGCGGATCTTTGTCTTTCCAGAACGGGCGGTCAACCATGACAAAAGTTTTCGATGATTGCATATAACTGGTGCGATCAAGTGCCATCCAATGAGCATGCGAAAACAACGATTCGTCCGTGTCGATACTGGTGGTCAGCAGCCAGCTCTGACATGTTGCAATCACAGACCCGTAAGCTCTGGCGTTGCCGTACTGATCGGTGACAACTATGGTTTTACCGTCGCGTTGCAAACTGACAACACCAGGTCTGGTGGCACCGTTATTCAGGCTGCTGACGCTGGTACCTACCGGCCAGTGATTTATTG
>CALLLY010000339.1 GCA_938008205.1 uncultured Granulosicoccaceae bacterium | reverse complement strand
GGTGTGCAGATCTTTATCGGTCAGGAGTCCGGCTACGATTTGCTGGATATGTGCAGTCTGGTGACCTCAACCTACGAGGCCAACGGTGAGGTGGTCGGGATACTCGGTGTCGTAGGACCGACGCGTATGGCGTACGATCGTGTTGTGCCGGTAGTTGATGTGACGTCTAAACTTATCAGTGCTGCCTTGAATTCCTCTTCTTAATCTTCATATACATCGACGGCAGTAACTGCCTGACTATTCAACCAATTAATCAACATTAAATTATTTCACTGGAGATCCTGGATGACGCGAGAAAAAGCCTCTGCCGAACCTGTGCAAGAGACAGATGAATCAGTGGCGGATGAAGTAACGGCAGCCGCCGATGCCTCACCGGAATCTGACGCGCAGACAGACGACAGCGATGAATCGGCAGAGCCCGAATCTGAAGTCGATGCTCTTAAAATCCAGCTTGAAGAGGCAAACGTGAAGGCAGAGCAAAACTGGGATGCCGTGCTTCGAACTCGCGCAGAGATGGAAAACTTGCGTAAACGCCAGTCACGGGAACTTGAAAATGCTCATAAGTTTGCGCTGGACAAAATAGCGATGGAATTGTTGCCGGTTCGCGACACGCTTGAGATGGGTGTGGCAGCGGCGAGCGAAGAGGCTGATCTGTCCAAGATCGCCGAGGGTACTGAGCTGACCCTGAAAATGCTGACTCAGGCACTCGAAAAATTCAACATCGCCGAGGTCGACCCGGTCGGCGAGAAGTTTGACCCCGATAAGCATCAGGCAATCAGCATGCAGGAAAATACTGATCAGCCGGCAAACACCGTGTTAAGTGTTATGCAAAAGGGCTACACGCTGAATGACCGGTTGCTGCGTCCTGCTATGGTCATCATCGCAAAATAACCATGCATTTTGTGTTGAATTAACCAAACCTAGCCTTACATATCTAACATTAAAGAATAACTCTGCTTCTACGCAGTTTTGGAGACACAAGTCATGGGTAAAATCATTGGTATAGATCTGGGCACCACCAACTCCTGCGTTGCAGTGATGGAAGGTGGTACCCCGAGAGTCATAGAAAATTCAGAGGGTGATCGCACGACACCGTCAATCGTTGCATTTGCAGACGGTGACGAAGTGCTGGTAGGACAGCCTGCCAAGCGACAGGCAGTCACCAATCCGACCAACACGTTGTATGCCGTGAAGCGACTGATTGGTCGCCGATTCGACGAGAAAGAAGTGCAAAAGGACATCAAGCTGGTGCCCTACAAAATTGTCAAGGCAGACAATGGCGATGCCTGGGTTGAGGCGAATGGAAACAAGATGGCGCCGCCGGAAGTTTCAGCGCGCGTGCTAATGAAAATGAAATCGACTGCTGAGGAGTACCTTGGCGAGACTGTATCGGAAGCAGTCATTACTGTGCCTGCCTACTTCAACGACTCACAACGCCAGGCAACAAAAGATGCCGGTAAGATTGCCGGGCTCGATGTTAAGCGAATCATCAACGAGCCGACTGCTGCGGCCCTTGCCTATGGTCTGGACAAGAAACGTGGCGATGCCAAAATAGCGGTATTTGATCTCGGTGGTGGTACGTTTGATATCTCTATTATTGAAATCGCAGAGATCGACGGCGAGCATCAGTTTGAAGTGTTATCGACTAATGGTGACACCTTTCTTGGTGGTGAGGATTTTGACAACCGCCTGATCGATTATCTGGCTGATGAGTTCAAGAAAGAGAATGGCGTCGATCTGCATAACGATCCTTTAGCACTTCAACGTTTGAAGGAAGCTGCTGAAAAAGCCAAGATCGAACTCTCTTCAGGGCAACAGACAGATGTAAATCTGCCTTACGTTACCGCTGACGCTTCAGGTCCGAAGCACTTAAACATCAAGATCACTCGAGCCAAGCTCGAGTCACTGGTTGAAGATCTCATCAAGCGCACGATTGAGCCATGTAAGGTCGCCTTGAAAGACGCAGGCTTCAGTGCTTCTGACATTGACGATGTCATACTTGTTGGTGGTCAGACCCGTATGCCCAAAGTTTTCCATGAAGTGAAAGACTTCTTCGGTAAAGAACCACGCCGTGATGTCAATCCGGATGAAGCAGTTGCCATGGGTGCGGCGATTCAGGCGGGTGTACTTGGTGGCGATGTTAAAGACGTATTGTTGCTCGACGTAACTCCATTGTCGCTGGGTATTGAGACGATGGGTGGAGTGATGACCAAGCTGATTGACAAGAACACCACTATTCCGACCAAAGCCCAGCAGGTTTTCTCTACCGCTGATGACAATCAGACTGCGGTCACTGTGCACGTGCTGCAGGGTGAACGTGAGATGGCGGGTGGTAACAAGTCGTTAGGTAAGTTCGATCTGTCAGACATTCCGCCTGCACCCAGAGGGATGCCACAGATTGAGGTCGCTTTCGACATTGATGCCAACGGTATCCTGAATGTTTCTGCCAAAGACAAAGCAACCGGTAAGGAACAGTCTATTGTTATTAAGGCTTCCAGTGGGTTGTCTGATGAAGAAGTCGAAGCCATGGTGAAAGATGCCGAGGCTCATGCGGAAGAAGATCGCAAGCTTAAAGAACTTGTCGACGTTCGCAACCAGGCTGAGAACATGATTCACGCCACCGAGAAATCGGTAACCGATCTGGCAGAGCAGGTCACTGAAGACGAGAAAAAGGAAATCGAATCCAGAATTGCTGACCTGCGAGAGGTGTTATCAGGTGATGATAAAGACGCGATTGAAGCTAAGCTTCAGGCGTTGACTGAATCCTCAGGTAAATTAGCAGAGCGTGCTTATGCACAGGCTTCGAGTGCAGATGGTGGTGCTGACGCATCTGGATCTTCTGAAGCGCCGGCGGGTGACGATGTTGTTGACGCAGAGTTTGAAGAAGTTAAAGACGACAACAACAAGTAAACAGCATTGGCATCGGCTAGTGCTCACTTAACACACTCTTAAGTTAAGAGTAGAAACTGATCCGGGGCCGTCATTCGACGCCTCCGGATTTTTGTATTTTAAAGGCGATAGATTCATGGCTAAGCAGGATTACTATGAGTTGTTAGGTGTCTCACGGGACGCCGATGATGCGCAACTCAAGAAGGCGTACCGGCGTCTGGCTATGAAGTATCACCCTGATCGAAATCCAGGGGATGCTGAAGCCGAAGAAAAATTCAAAGAAGCCAAAGAGGCTTTTGAGGTGCTTGGCGATCCCAACAAGCGCTCGGCCTATGATCGATTTGGCCATGAAGGCGTAAGCAACTCTGCGTCAGGCGGTGGTGCTGGTGGTTTCGGCGGTGCTGACTTCAGCGATATTTTCGGTGATGTGTTCGGAGATATATTTGGCGGTGGTGGAGGTGGACGCGGCGGACGCAGTCGTGCACGTGGTGGTGCTGATTTGCAGTACAACCTCGATCTTACCCTCGAAGAATCTGTTTCGGGTCTGGAAAAAACACTAAAAATTCCGACTCAGGTCGTTTGTGACCTTTGTACCGGCACAGGAGCCAAGCCGGGCACAACGCCGGTAAAATGTGAGACCTGCGGTGGCATGGGCCAGGTCCGAATGCAGCAGGGTTTTTTCTCTGTGCAGCAAACCTGTCCAACCTGCCGTGGAAACGGAGAACAGATCAGTGACCCTTGTACCAAGTGCCGTGGTGCAGGTCGAGTGCAGGAGCAGAAAACGCTGTCGGTCAAAATACCTGCCGGTGTGGATACCGGTGATCGAATTCGTTTGTCTGGTGAAGGTGAGGCCGGTGAAAAGACCGCACCCGCGGGCGATCTGTATGTGCTTGTGCAGGTAAAGAAGCATGAAATCTTTGAACGTAATGATGACGATCTGCACTGTACCGTGCCGATAGACATCATCACCGCCAGCCTCGGCGGAGAATTAGAAGTGCCAACTCTTACAGGTCGTGTGAATCTCAAAATACCTGCGGGCACTCAGCCTGATAAGGTTTTCAGAATGCGTGGCAAAGGCGTTAAGCCGGTGCGTAACAGCACTGCCGGAGAT